>NZ_JAQCSY010000010.1:41827-110879 GCF_027686195.1 Coprococcus sp. AF102-57
CAAGATTGTATTTCTCCCTTTATTTCCTGTCAATCATGTCAAATGTGAAAAGCATCCCATAACAGGAGACGTTTTTTACATTACTGTCCCCCCCCGTTATTTTTACGCAATAATGCTTTTCTTAATATGTTTTTCAGTTTTTGTTTTAGTGGTATTTTTGCGTCTCCTGCATACTTTTTCTCCATTTTAATAAATTCTTTTTTTTCAAGATCTGTAAAGAACTTATTACGCTCTTTTGGTCTTGGAGCCGAAGTTATTTCCGATGGATTATATTTAATTGCTGCATTATAATCCACCTTTTTATAACATAGCTTTTCTTGAATAGTATCAAACAAACTTTGTCCTCTCTGGCTTCTGATAATTACAAGTGACACACCTTTATTATCATTCATTTCTGGTGCAACAAAATTTATTCCCCAGAAATCTGCTAGAGTCAAATCCGCACATCTTACCAGTTTTGCTTCACACTCATAACAAGAAGGTCTTAAACAATAATTTCGCAAAAACATTCTCATGAAAGAATCTTGACTACTAGGAATATATACTTTCTTTTTGTCGTGCTGAATTTCTTCCATTCCAAAATTCTTCCATCCTTGATCCTTACATCGAAAATTCACGCCAATAATTTTTGCATTATTTATAGTCTCCATATGTTCAAGATAATGTCTCCACAATTTTGGAGATGGAACACCGTGACATACCACATCGATGCAATATAGATTCTCATAGTCTTTTCCAAGGTAATTTTTTAGACCGTTATTCTGACATCCTGTACCAGAAAATAATACAATTCTACCACTATTCAAATCGTTTTTGACAGACTTATAGGATTGACCAACCTTAGCTTGAATATACTTAGAGCCACGTAATAGGTGTAACTGCTCGATATTATCAACACGAACAAATTCTGCCCCTTTGCAGTCATCGGTCATCGTAACTCCATATACAATTCCACTGAGGGACAATATTTTTTCTGCGATCAATGAAAATATCGCTCCCGATGAACTTTGTTTACGAATCAAATCATCAAACGCATATGCCGCATATGTATTTAAAATCTTATTTGACATCACTTTTCTCCTAAAATTAGGCCGCTTAACCTAAATTTCCCTTTTGTCATCTTATCAACCAGCTTCACACACTCTTTGAACTCTCTCAAGCGGTGATATAAACCCCAAAACACAACATTTGGAATCAAACAGCTTATGAGTCCTCTTATTACCAATGTTAGCCAAAGATTTGAAAAAGATATGCGATTGCAAATTAAATACGTAATCACACCTACCAATGCTACTCCAGCAACATATCGGCCTAAGTTTATTAAAAATCCGCTTAAATACTTTTTATCAAATACCGTAGTAAAAAGATTATGTAAGAGCCATGGCATACCTACAAACAAGGTTGCAAACACAGTTGAAAGAAGAATACCATAAATCCCCCAAAAATTAACCATAAGAAGATTGAGACAAAGGTTTGTCAGTGCGACAACAAGTGGGCGGAATCTATCTTCATGCCAAATTCCAGAAGCATCTTTATAGGTATTAAAGAGTTTATTTATCTCCTGGATATAGAAGTAAACGCAAAAACATACTACCGCGCCCATGCTAAGCATTAGATCTTTGCCAACCCATAACTCCATAAACGGTTGATATAGATTAAGGAAACAACAAAGGCACATTCCGGATATCCATGAAATTAAAAAAGTAAATTTTTTTAGATCATTGTAGTTTTTCTCTGCGGTTTCCACAATAATACTGTTTCCGATTCCAGCTGTACACGAAGTAAAAACAACAGCTATAAATCCCATAACAGAACTCAAAATGTAAAAATAATTTTGATATATTGCTAATGCTGTCAACCCAAGAAACGCAGAGATGACAATTGTATCAGCCGAGTCGACAACTACGAATCCAATTTTTGATGTAAATAAATCTCTTATCTTGTGATTAATCTGTTGGATTTCATCTTTATCCAGATTTCCTTCAGGATTGTATCTTGAATACATTTTATCTACAACAATCGCTGTGGAAATATTTGTTATTATTTGGGTTGCCAATATAGCAAGAACGTAATAATAATAATTATGAGAAAGTACTAAAATCAATATCTGGATCGCATACTGAAACGTGTTTGTAACAAGTGTTATTTTGCTAACAACATCTACTCTCTGATGCGCTTGAAGGAGACTATTTTTGTAAGCAAATAGCCAATACGAAAGCACTGTTGCAGCTAAATTCATCAAATATAGAATATAAATATTCAAACCACTTGGAACGTCACCACTTATTAACTTTGGAACAAACGGAGTTAAAACAAGACCTACGCCGCCAATAACAAAGCCAATTACTCTATAATATAACCTATAAAGTTTCATCAATGCACAAATTTTTTTTGTATCATCTTCTGCTATGGGCTTATACATGCTGTAAACCATAGCAGATCCAACTCCTAGTTCTGCCAAGTTCAAAACTTGCAACACTGATGTAAACAAGCTATTTAGTCCAAGATATTGAACCCCCATGAAATATATCATGGCAGTACGCATCAAAAACGGAACTGCAATTTGATAAATTTTCAAAATTATTCCAAATAGAATATTTCTACTTGCATTTTTTGTTCTCTCTATCTTCATATTAACCCACGCTATCCCCACAGCTTTGAATCGCTTCATTCAAATATTTTAGGCTGCAGACTTTTTCTTTCTGAATTGCTAATCTAGCATTTGTATAATTAACTTGTAACAACATCTTTTCATCCAATGCAGAAGCTCTTCGATTATTTAAGCCACACATCTCCAGTAACGAAGAGAGCCTTGAGCCCATCTTTTTGCCGCTTCCCTGTCTGTCGTACACAACAAATGGCTTTTCATATATTATTGAAAAAACAGTAGCATGAAAAGAATCTGTCAAAACCATCTTGGCTTTGCTAATAAGGCCAACAAATTCATCTGGCCCTACTGTATAGTAAGGCGTATTATAATCTTGCAAGTTTATTACTGCGCTATCTGTCAATTTAGCATATCGATATATTACTTTTTCTACTTCTCGCGTTCTTCCGCCCAAAAAATAAGTTAAAATATAGTTCTTCCCATTTATTTTTGTTGGCATTTTTTTAATTTTATCCCATTCTGCTCTTTCCAGTAGCATTGTTGGATCAAGTACTTTATGACAAGTGATTCCGATAGTATTTTTAACAATATCAACAGCCTTATCTTCTCTGACTGAAAGTGCCTTAAAATCTATAAGTCCAGCTTTATATTTATCAACCCATTTTTCTGGAATTTTATCAACTCCAAAGCTCGCAGCATATGAAATACGTTTAGTCGGAGAACAAAATCTTAAAAACATTCTGTCATAAGTATATTTTGCCCAATCTGGATTCCATACCTGATCACTTCCAACTATAAAGCAATGATACTCATCATCAGATATGCTATTAAATTCTCCAGCATTGACAGGGAATGTATTTACATACTTTTTGTCAAAGTCTAGAAATTTTTTTAGCCTTCGTATCTTTTTCATCTTATCTGTGAATTTGATGCCATCTTTCTTTATAATCGTCTTAACCGAATTTTTAAGGAGATTAGGTCGGAAATCAACCAATGAAACAACATCATATCCTTGACTCGTAATAATTCTCTCTAATGCATAATTCTGTAACCTATTTCCATAATTATTAAAATCACTCAATGTTACAATGGCTATCTTTTTCATTGGTCACCCCATCCTATTTCTAAAAAATATTACTTTTCAATGATTGAGATACTATAGCTTATACTTTCGTACCCCCCCCATTTTTCAAATGGCTATTTATTCTGTCAAGCTGTTTTAATACCACGACTTTGGGGTGACACATGAAAAAACTCAAATCAAACCTTTTGCCCTTCTGCAGTAAAGTAATAAATTTATCCCTCTTAACAGCTGGCTTCGATGGATGTTTTAACTGATGATTTGATGCTACAGCACTTTCTAAATCAACAGCCTCCAAAGTCATCTTAGACTGTTCCAATAAATCCATTCCTTTTCCTGTCTGACAAAGGATTAACGAGATTCCCTTTTTTTCTTCTTCTTTGATGTCACTTCCCCAAGAATCACCAATACTAATATCTGAAACTCTTTCTAATCTGGCATACTTGCAACAATAGCAATTATCCGTATAATCCATACAGGTTAAAAAAGCATACGTATATAAATCTTGTACACCAACTGGTTCAAGCCTTATACTTTTTCCTTTTAATGCAAAATTCGTTTTACTTCTGAATTCTATATTTTCAATTTGCTTAATATTATATCCCTTTTCATTCAAAAAGCGTTCAAGCAACATAGGCGACGGAGAGCCATGACAAATCAAATCAATCGTGTATAACTTCTCTTCATATCGTTTACCTACAAATCTCTTAACCGCTGCTACTTGACATGGTAGTCCAATAAATAAAGTTTTTTTACCTGACTGCAATAATTGTTTAATTTTTTTATAAATTCCTTTAGGATTACTTTTTACATACTTTGAGCCTGAAAATCTTGCAAGTTTGTCTTTGTCATCCTCAAAGTCAAACACAAATTCACCTTGTGAAAAGCAACAACTGCAGAGAATGCCCCCATTTTCTACAAAACTTCTTGCGATGGCCGCAGCTGCTCCACCTGAAGAACTTTTTTTTCTTATATTTACATCTGATGCCCATCCCTGCTTCCACATTATAGGTTTCGACATATCTACATTATTGTTAACCTGACAAATGTTTCTACATGCATTACAATTAATACACCGTTTTTCATCGATAATAGCATTATATGATTTTATGGAATCTTTAATATTAATTGCATTTTTTGAGCACACTTCCAAACAAGCCATGCATCCTGCACACTGGTCTTTTTCACATACAGTCACCATATTATTTCCCTCTTTAACGTACTGTTCTTGCCTCCAAATATAAATCAATCACCCTTTTATATTGTCTTAAGGATATATGAAATACTGGCAGTTTATGTATACTATCATGAAACATATCCCATAATTCTTTTCTGAATAATGTTACTCCTTCATCCTGCAGTTCTTTTGTCCAAATCAGAAATGACAATGCATATATTGTCTTTTTATAATTCATATAAACCGAGCAAGATGGACAGTTATCTTCAACAATTTTACTTTGTTCTTTTACACCCCAAAGCCACATCTTCAAAATGGAAAAAGATCTTTTCGACGATGCCGAATCAATTCTTTCGAGATAATGATATCCATTGCTTTGAAATACAACAAGTTTTTCTGCTCTGCAATATAACCGACAAAGCATAAGGGCATCTTCGCCTATTTTAAGCTGTTCAAATCTCAACTCATTATAAAGTGCTCTTTTTACCAAAGTGCTCCACAAATAAGCTGTGAGGTTACCCATCAAGTATTCTTGAACAATTTTCTCTCTACTATGTATATATTTTATTTGTTCTTTGTATTGTTTCAATGCAATTGAGATATCTGCATTATATTCCTTTACAGCGTCATACAAATTTTGTATATACTCCGGCTCAATCGAATCATCGCTATCTACCCAAGCTATGAACTCTCCTGATGCCTCAGATAGTCCCTTATTTCTCGCCGATGCCACGCCGCCATTATTCTGATGAAAAACTTTTATTCGGTTATCTTGTAAGGCAAATTTTTCACAAATACTTAAAGATTTATCGTTTGATCCATCATCTACAAGAATAATTTCAAGATTTCTATATGTTTGTCCCACAACACTCGTTATGCAATTTTTAAGGTATTTTTCTGCATTATATAATGGGATAATAACGCTTATCAAATTTTTATCATTTTCCGTCATTCTTCCAATCCCTCCCTGTGCAACTTTCTTTTTGCAAATACTATTCCCCAGTACACAGCCATATAATTGATAACTGTTGACTCAATAAAGAAATAACTGAAAGTTGCAAAAAAGATTGTAACTATCATTGAAAATGAATATATTGCAAGCTGTTCCGTATGCTCTCTAAATTGATAATACCATTCTCTAAAGAGCATTATAATAAATGCTATTAACAGAAATAGGCCAAAATATCCATAATCATGCAATGTTTCTATAAAATCATTATGTGCCTTAATTCTAACATCACTATATATGGTAACCGTTTGAAAAACTGAATTAATACCGTGTCCAAATATTTTTCTCTTTAAATCACTATTTGAAAAACTTGCAAGTACCTTTGCCCAAACAATATTTCGTCCAGATCCACCATCTGAGCTCAATTCGCTAAATCTGCCCAAAACATCAATGCCAAACCTACTCAAGACAAGTACGAGAAACGCTATAACGATCAATCCCAGGATGGTAATTTTAACAATTCGCTCCAATCTCTTTTTAATAGGTTTCTTCGATTTACCATCCGTTAAATAAAAGACTGCGAATCCGATACTGGCCGCCAACATTCCTGTTCGTTTGGTTGTTGCGGCAATAACAATCAATGAACAAAGAATAGGTAAATAGCGACTTTTATACTCTGTTGCCTGTAAAAGTAACGGTACAATTGTCAATACTAAATAGGTAGAAAAAATTACTGACCCATTTAGACCTGCACCAGACAGATGTATACCAATCAGGGGAAATGATAATCCTATAAGAATTGCATACAAAAAATACAGCATCTTCTTATTGACTGGAAATTCACCATAGTACAATACCGAATAATAGCTTGCAGCGCAAATCGGAATCCACATCAAGGTTTGAGATATCAGAGTGTGATATATTTCCTGATAATTCATTCTTGCAGTTATTATAGGGAAAACAAAAAGTAATAATAACACGACACCAAGACCTAGTGGCATTTTTAAATATCTATGCAACTTGAATACGGCAATAATAAATATTGCCAAAATCATTGTTGCTGTGCCTATAATATACCTCTTCTCTAGGAAGCTTGAATCCATACCACTTATATAATACAACATTGTCATTGAATGATATACTGTTATCATTATCAGTAACAATGTAACCATTACCTTTTTAGGTGAAACTTTCCAACTCACTTTATATTCTCCTAAATATTACTTTTTAGATACTCCAATGTATTTTTTCTATTTACCGCAATAATTTCATTTACTGATTTATAATCAATCTTGGAATTCAAGATAAAATCCAAATCACTAATTTCTTTTATTTCTCGATCATTTAAGTTAAATGTACTCAACAAATCATTTAACTTTTCATAGTTCCCATATTTTTCACCATTACCTTTTCTTATCAATGTTCCAAACTGTTTATTGTATTTAATCGAAAATACAGTTCCATGGAAGGTATCTGTCACAACATACGCTGCATTCTTAATAATTGATAGTACTTCAAATGGCTTAGGATAAATTGACACATCACAAAATGAATGCTCTCCACCTATAGCAATCAACTTCAATCCATTCTTCTTTGCAAAGCGTTTAATTTCCTTTCCTTCTTGTTTAGTTATTCTGCTACTGTAAGCATAGACCACCATATACCTTTCAAATGGCATGTAACAAGTGCAAGATGTAACTTCTTTTGTGTAATCATATATCAATACAGGATCCAAATGCTTCTGAGGCATTTTACCCATTAATTCTTTTACAATAGCCTCACTATTTTTATCTCTTACTGAAATCGCTGTGAATTTTTTCAACAATTCAGCAATTTCATCTTGAACATCAAAACGTTTTAATTCTTTGATTCCTGTATTTCCAAATGATGCTGCATAACTTATAATTTTTTTTGCCCTTGAATCTTTTCCAAATAACTCCATCGAGCATCCTACATCCGGATTTGATTGGACACAATTGAACACCTCATCACTACCTATTACTAAGACATCTGTATCAGGGCGTTCTCTTCGTTCATCAGACACACCAATAATTTGAAGATATTTACCAGAGTAATTCTGATAGAACTGTTTATGTTGATCAAAAGGAATCTTATATGCAAAACACTTAATTGCATTCATTAACCGAAATGCCTTATCTTTTATATAGGTATCTTTACCTTGCTCTACTTTTTGTGGCTGTATTAAACAGGGTTGTACTCTATAATCTGCAAAATCAACCTGATGCCCTAACGTTTCAATTGTTTTTTTTAGAGCATATGCCTGTAGAAAAGAACCATAGTTAGCAATTCTCTGCATTGACATTATTGAAACTCTCATTTTCACTCTCCTAATTATATCAGTTATCGATTCAAAAAAATTCTATTGATTTCCACCACTAATGCCGGAACTTTCTCAAACAATCTATAAAACAGTTTATGTCCAGCCCCAATTTCAGAAGAGTCCAAATAGTGTTTTATATCTTCATGATATTGAAAGAGCAGATCATTTTTTACTTGTTTGTATTTATCTATACTATTTTTATTTTTTAGCACTTCTGAAAAAGTACTAATGTAAGTTTTAAAGTGTGAATTCACAGCACAATCAAATAGATATTTTTCGCCATTATTAGAAAAAAAATCACAAGCTTCTCTCGTAGCTTCCACTATTGACAAATTTTTCATATTAAATGTTGAAGACATTATGCTATTTTCTCTCTGTCGATAAAAATAGCCAACATAATCCACATATACTATTCTCTCCGCATAGTACAGTAATTTATAAGTTGTAAAAGTATCTTCATGTATTTTTCCTACAGGGTACAGAATCTCATTATTCTTAAACAAACTTGTTTTGTATAATTTTCCCCACGCAACAAACTCCATTCCATGACAAATTGGATGGTAAATTTTTTCGATACACTCCTTATTACTGAAGATATTACAAATGCTTTCTTCTCTTTCCGTCCCCATATCGTCATAGACATTGCTATAGTCACAGATACTTACGAAAGCCTTACCGTCTTCTATTGCTTTTACGAGTGTTTCAATGTAGTGGATGCCGACATAATCATCTGAATCAATAAATGTAATATAAGTACCTTTGGCAATCTGAATTCCAGCGTTTCTAGCATCTGACAGTCCACCATTCTTTTTATGAATGACAACTATTCTATCATCTGTTTCCTTTAATTCATCGCATATTTCAGGACAGGCATCTGGTGATCCATCATCCACTAATATAATTTCAATATCCCTATAGGTCTGTTGAAGTAAACTATCAACACATTTTCTTAAATATTTCTCCACCCTATATATAGGAACAACGACTGATACCATATGTTCTCCCCTCCCGCACATTTTCTATATTAAAAGCAGTTGAGTATCCAAATTCTTTGAAAAAATTTTTATATCGAAATCTTCAGCTCGTCTTATTGCACTTCTTCTTATTTCACTAAATATTTCTTGATCTTTACACATAAAAATTTTTGTTAATGCATCACAAAGTTCTTGATTTGAATATACTAAAATTCCACTTATGTTATTTTCAATAATTTCAGGAATTCCACCTCTTCCTGCACACACACACACAAGTCCTGCCGCCATAGCTTCAATAATTGTTATTCCAAATCCCTCTTCGTAAGCAGGCATATGCACAAAAATATCATGTTTTTCCAAAATTTCTGGGATATCGTCTCTTGTACCTAAAAATCGAACTCTTCTCGTTAGTCCTAATTTCTTCGTATATTCTTCCAAGTTATTGCGATATTCTCCCTCTCCAACAATATCAAAACTCCAATTATCAATTTTTTCTGAAAGTTTTGACAAAGCAAGCAATATATTTTGTACACCCTTCTCTTTTACAAGTCTTCCAACATATAAAAGTCTAATTGGATTATGCATTTCGCAGTTATAATTGGATTTAAATCTGCTTAAATCTACCCCATTGTGTACAACACAAATTTTATTCTTCTGTAATCCAAAACACTCTATCAGGCTAGATCTTACAGCCGATGAAATTGCAATTACCTTCTCACTATTTACAAATGAATTAACAATTATCTTATCTTTAATTGAAAGCTTTCCAGATCCAGAAAGCATATCTTCTGCTTCACAGTGTGCATATGCTACAATCTTCAAATAAGCGTTCTTCAGTTTAAGCCCCCAAGCAAATAAATACAAAATCGGGGAAGCGTGATGAACAACTATTACCTCTATTGAATACAGTTTTATTTGCTTATTAAGATTCTTCCATACTCCTATCGCTTTTTTTGAACTATAGTTAAGCTCTATAACCGTATGACCACTTTTCTTCATTTTCACTGCATTCACTGAATCTACGCCCTTTAAGAAAGCAAACACATTCTTATTGTTTGAATAATTAGCATAGTCTCGACACAAACTCTCTATTCCACCAGCTTCTCCTTTAACAAGCAAATGTAACACATTCATTGCTACTCTCCTTTAGCCTCATTGATACAAATACGCTTTAACTTAATCCAAATCAATCCATGATCCCATTATATTATTCCACTCATCGGGTTTTACCTCCGTAAAACCACTGCAATGATAAAATGTTAGTTCACCAACGTAAATTTGATTATTAATCAAATAGAAATCTACTCGCAAATGAGGACATCCTTTTGACAATATTCCAGCAAGAGATTTCATTTTTTCAAACATCACAGGTTTTTCTGGTACAACATCTGCATTTGGATCACGCATCCTTATCGGAAGATGTTCAAAATTCATGTTAAAGAAGTCTGTTCTTGGATCTTCAGATTTGTCTTTTCCAACATACACTATTTTAGGTTGACCATCAAAACAGAAGAATTTATAATCTGTAAGACATTCCTCTTTTTCTTTTGAATTCGAATCAACCATATATTTTTCTGCAATAATTCTCGGTTTTACTGCTTTATATGGATACTCTCTTCCTACCAAAAAGTAATTTCTTTTTAGTGAAGCTTCAATTTTTTTCTTTGCCTTGGCTTTATCTAATGTTCTCTTATCTTTACAAATAACAAGACCTCCTGAATCATGCGTACACTTCAAAACAAACTGATTTGGCAATTTGTCAAAGTCAATTTCGTCAAAAGTATCCCAAACACCGAGCGTAGGGATAATAAATTCGTCTCCAATTTTTTCTGTGATCCAATTCTTTGCTTCATATTTGTCTACCATTTTGCTGTATTCCGGATTCTGATTATGCAATTTTAGCCATTGAAGTTTTTCATTGAATGTTACTGGTTTCTCTAGATTAAGTTTTTTCCCTGTATTTGCCCAATACATCAATTTTAGATATTTTTCATCGCTTATAAAACTGAGTTTGCCCTTCATCCCTAATGAAAAAATGATTTTCTTAGGATTCTTAAGTGCCTCTTTAAAATCCATATATTCCACCTCAATATTACTTTCCTTCTAGTATTCTTACAACGCTGTTCATGTGTTTCTCTACAGCATAATCTTTTTCAACTTTACACCTTGCATTTATTCCCAGTGTCATACTTAGTGTAGGTTCATCTATAAATTTTCTCAATTTATCTGAGAAATCTTTACTGTTTTTCATTTCAAATAACAAGCCGGTTTTGTTATCTTCAACTATCTCAGCCAGGCTGCCAATCCTAGAAGCTACCACAGGTTTACCATAAGCATACGCTTCAATAACTGTGTTTGGCATGTTTTCATACCATATCGCAGGACACACAATACAAGTTGAATGAGATATCAACTCCCGTAATTCTTTACCATGTTTAAATCCAGTAAAAACTATTTTCTCTTCTAATTTGTTCTCTTTAATATAATTCCAAATTTTTTGATCTTCCTCCGAATCAGATATTTGACCTGTTATTTTCAAAACATAATCTGTATCTCTCAAATATTTCATAGCTTCAATTGCATAGATAGTTCCCTTTTGATGTGCCATTCGACCTAGAAACAGAAAGTATTTGTCATCTTCATAGCACGGTGTAATTGACGTTGCATCAATAAATGTCGGAACACAGGTAATTTTATCTTTTGAAATTCCACCTTCAATCAACTTATTTTTACTGAATTCACATGTACAAATATATTGGTCAACATCATCAAATACCTTAGTAGCTGCATACAACTTCATTGCCATTACTCTCAAGAGTGTACCTGCTTTTGAGCCCTTTACGCATTTATGTTCAATTGCCTTTCTGTAATCTCCGTGTAAGCAGGCTTCACATATTTCATTTGCACATAAGAAATCATATTTAGGACAAAACATAAAGAAGTCAGATATTCTATGTACAACTCGGACTCCTTCTTTTTTTGCTGCACGAATGATTGATGGTGAAAGATGATTTACTTCATGGAGAATATAAACAGCATCTGGCTTAGTGTCACGAATTAAACGTCTAAGGCGTTTTTCCGCATCGTAGTTCCAGACTGTGGCCCTTACCATTCCAACCAAATTTCCCAGAGATTTTTTTGTATCTGCATACATCAGCTGATTTGAACGCGGCTTTGCGAAATATTGGCTGTACGGAGTTTTTTCATTTTGGGGATTATTAACAGAAAATGGAATCACTTCAATTCCCATTTTTTCTGCTGCATCCATAAATTTAAACATATATTTTTCTGGTCCACCGGCTATAAAATAGCGGTAGTTTGCTATAATAATCCTCATACTTTTCTCCCAACATATTATTTTACAAACACATTTTCATACTGCCCACAAATTTTATCCCACGTGTACTCTTCTGCCACACGCTTCTTGGCTCTTCGGCCCATCTCTGCAATTTCATCTGTACTCATCTGATCAGCCTTATCAATGAGCTTTGCAAGGCTCCCCGGCTTACGGCTCCAATAAAGCGCACAATCTTCTGCGACTTCTTTATTAAAACCAACATCAACCAGCAGGTTCAGATCTGTACTACCAAGAGCTTCAATCAGGGACGGATTCGTACCACCGACCGTATGTCCGTGGAAATAAGCATAGGCGTTCTCTCGAATCTTCTTCAGCAACTCCTGATCATAAACAGTGCCAACAAATTTGATTCTCTTATCGCTCTTGAAATGAAGTTTTTCTTCAAGCTCACTTAGGAACTTCTCATTCACATTTGTGATAATAGCAAAATCCTTTTTGCTCTTGCTTTTCATGAACTCTCGAATCATAACTTCAAAAGAGTTCTCCGGTACAAAACGACCGACGACAAGGTAATAGTCCTTTTTCGTCAGTCCTTTTTCTTTATACCAGTTCACCAGCTTCTCATCGTCATCAGCTAACTTACTAAGGGTCAGATCTGCGCCATACGCAATAAATGTGGTCTTCGGATTTCTGCCCTTGATGCCTTTGCCGTCATAGCACTCGTGGATATACTTCTCGATATTCACTGAGTCACAGATAGCAAGGTCACAGTATTTAACCATCATCTGCTCAGAAATCTTCCAGTATTTCCGGATCGGCGCAGACCATTTTGCTCTCATCCATTCGTGGCCGTCCGGATTCAAGTACACAGTACCACCAAGCTTATGGATTTCTTTATAGAAATGACCAGCAAAAGGTCCGATACGGCAAGCCATAATATAAACGATTGGATGCTTAATCCGATGTTCCTTTATGTACTTGCAGCAAGCTTTCAATGCTGCAACATCATAATAAATTGCCTGTGCAGGTCCAATCTGAGGAATATCTATCTTGAAACAATGTGCATTGTGGAATTCAAACTCATGATCATTGATTCTGGTCGCACCATCCACTTTTGTTTCATCCATGCAGCCGTCACCGTTAGCCTTACACGCCACATGATATTTAATATTTTTCTTGTTCTGGTGGTACTCTGTGAGCTTATAAACAAAAGTCTCGTATCCGCCATATGCACCTAAGCTCTTAGCTCCTACCAGAAATACGTGTTGTACTTCGTTTTCCCGCTGCATTCTTCCTACCCCTGTGTTCTTAAAATTTAAAAGTATCTTTCAGTCCCAGCCACTTCTGATCCTTCTCGCTCAAGTTCAGTGCAGTGCCATCTTCCAGCGTATAGCCCTCTGCGCTTGCACTGCCCTTGTACTCACCTTTCAGCTCCGGCCACTCAATGCCGATCTCCGGATCGTTCCAAGCCATGCCGCCTTCATCATTCGGATGCCAGAAGTCATTGACCTTATAGCAGAACTCAGCCTCGTCACTTAGAACAAGGAAGCCATGTGCAAAGCCCTCTGGGATGAGAAACTGCTTCTTGTTCTCAGCAGACAGGGTAACGCCATACCACTTGCCATAGGTTTCAGAATTGCTTCTGAGGTCAACAGCAACATCGAACACCGTACCACGCACGGCGCGCACCAGCTTGCACTGCGGATACTGCTTCTGGAAGTGCAGACCACGCAGCACACCCTTTGTGGACATAGACTGGTTATCCTGTACGAAGTGGATGTCGATGCCAGCCTCCTTCATATCTTTTTCATTGTAAGTTTCCATGAAATAGCCACGGGCATCACCATGAACAGCAGGTTCAATAACACAAAGTCCCTCAATGCCACCTACATTTTTCTCAACTTTAATCTGTCCCAACTTTTCTCTATCTCCTCTATTACTGCTCGATTTCTTTCAGGTAACGGCTCAGTGCATCCTGCCAGGTCGGAAGCGGAGTGAAGCCAGCTTCCACAAGCTTGATCTTATCCAAGCGACTGTTAAACGGACGAGCGGCCTTGCTCAGACCATACTCTGCCGTGGTCACCGGCAGGACTTCCGTTTTATAACCAGCCTGACGGTAGATTTCTTTCGTAAAATCATACCAACTGATATAACCGCCCTCATTGGTCGCATGGTAATAGCCGTACTTTTCAGTCTCATTCATATCGGCGAGCAGTCGAGCCAAATCGTATGTATACGTCGGTGTACCGATCTGGTCATTGACCACACGAACAGTGTCGTGAGTCTTGCCGACATTCAGCATAGTCTTAATGAAATTCTTACCATTTAGGCCAAACACCCAAGCAATGCGGACAATAAAATACTTTTCCAGAGTCTGGCTAACTGCCAGTTCACCTTCCAACTTCGTCTGACCGTACACATTCAAAGGCTTGTAATCCTTGCAGTCCGGCTGCCACGGCTCAGTACCCTGACCATCAAATACGTAATCCGTGCTGATGTAGGTCATCTTGCAATCCAGCTTCTTGCAAACATCTGCAATATTCTGAGTACCGCCAGCATTGATTGCTCTAACCTTTACTACTTTATCGTCATCCTCTGCCATATCCACAGCAGTCCATGCTGCACAGTGGATCACAGCATCCGGATTTACTTCTGTAATTACTTTTTCAACGGCATCCTTATCAGTAATATCCAGAACCATATACGGTGCTTTCGTTACCGCAGAACCATCTGCCACGCCGCTGTAGTTTTCCTGAATATCAGAACCGACACCCTCATGACCGCGCTTCAACAGCTCGTTCATTACATCATGACCCAACTGACCACCAACGCCTGTTACAAAAAACTTCATCTTCATTCCCTCTATTAACGGTTGCTGTACATTTTCTCGTAGTAGTTCTGATACTCACCGCTGATGATGGTCTCCCACCACTCACGGTTATCGAGATACCACTGGATGGTCTTCTTAATGCCGTCCTCGAACTTTGTCTCCGGCAGCCAGCCCAGCTCATTATGGATCTTGGTTGGGTCGATGGCATAACGCATATCATGGCCCTTACGGTCGCCAACATGGGTAATCAGGCTCTCCGGCTTGCCCAGTTCCTTGCAGATGATCTTCACGATCTCAATATTCTGCTTTTCGTTATGGCCACCGACATTGTAAACTTCACCAACGCGACCATTGTGAATAATCAGATCAATAGCCTTGCAGTGATCTTCAACATACAGCCAGTCACGGACATTCAGACCCTCGCCGTAAACAGGCAGTGGCTTGTCAGCCAGAGCATTAGCAATCATCAGCGGAATCAGCTTCTCCGGGAAGTGATACGGACCATAGTTGTTGGAGCAACGAGAAATGGTCACAGGCAGACCATAGGTACGATGGTAAGCCAGAACTAACAGGTCAGCGGCAGCCTTGGAGCTGCTGTACGGAGAGCTGGTGTGAATAGGAGTCTCCTCAGTAAAGAACAGGTCAGGACGATCCAGCGGCAAGTCGCCATAAACCTCATCGGTAGAAACCTGATGATAACGCTGGATACCGTACTTGCGGCAAGCATCCATCAGAACACTGGTACCGATGATATTGGTCTGGAGAAAGACACCCGGATCTTCGATAGAACGGTCAACATGAGACTCTGCCGCAAAGTTAACCACAATATCCGGATGTTCTTCTTCAAACAGTTTGTCCACTGCTTCGCGGTCGCAGATATCTGCCTTCACAAAGCGGAAATTCGGGTTGTCCATAACAGGTGCCAGCGTGGACAAATTGCCTGCATAAGTCAGCTTGTCCAAGCAGATAATCCGGTAATCCGGATACTTCTTCAGCATGTGGAACACAAAGTTACTACCAATAAAACCAGCACCACCGGTAACAATAATATTCATGATCTATTCTCCTCTACACTTTCCCTTTTTAATACAGATGTTCCTGATACTTGCCGTCCATGACGTCCTTCAGATACTGTCCATACTGGTTCTTCTTCATGACCTCATAGACTTCCATCAGCTCATTCTTGCTGATCCAACCATTCAGGTATGCGATTTCCTCCAGGCAGGCAATCTTACGATGCTGATGCTGCTCTACAGTCTTTACGAAATTAGTGGCATCCACCAGACTCTCGTGTGTTCCAGTATCCAGCCAAGTGAAGCCCTGACCTAATAACTCAACATTCAAAGAATCATCCTCAAGATAGATGCGGTTCAGGTCAGTGATTTCCAATTCGCCACGCGCAGAAGGTTTCAGGTTTTTAGCAAATTCGACCACACGGTTATCATAGAAGTACAGGCCAGTCACGCAGTAGTTGCTCTTCGGATGTACTGGCTTTTCCTCAATAGAAATAGCCTTACCGTTCTTATCGAACTCAACGATGCCGAAACGCTCTGGATCGTCCACGTAGTAGCCAAATACTGTTGCACCCCTGCCACTCTCAGCGTTTTCTACTGCAGCAGTCAATCTTTTCTTTAATCCGTGGCCCGCAAAAATGTTGTCGCCCAGAACCATCGCCACAGAATCATTGCCAATAAAATCAGCACCAATGATAAAGGCCTGTGCCAGTCCATCCGGAGAGGGCTGAACAGCATAGGTCAGATTCACACCAAACTGGTGTCCATCACCCAGCAGGTTCTCAAAGCGAGGAGTATCCTGTGGTGTGGAAATAATCAAAATGTCACGGATGCCAGCGTTCATCAGAACTGACATCGGGTAATAAATCATCGGTTTATCAAAAATGGGTAGGAGTTGTTTGCTCGTAACTTTCGTTAATGGATACAGACGAGTGCCCGATCCACCTGCTAAAATAATGCCTTTCATTCTGTATCCCTCGTCTATCTTAATCTCTCTGGAAAATATCTCTCGTGTAAACTTTTTCTTTTACATCATCCAAGCACTTATCATAACGGTTTGCGATAATGGCCTGACTCTGCTTTTTAAACTCATCCAGGTCATTAACAACCTTGCTACCAAAGAAAGTATCGCCATCTTTCAGCGTCGGCTCATAGATAATCACAGTTGCACCCTTTGCCTTGATGCGCTTCATGACACCCTGGATAGAACTCTGGCGGAAGTTGTCACTGTTACTCTTCATGGTTAAGCGATATACACCGACCACGGTCTCTTTTTCTTTGCTTTCATCCCAGCTGTCATTTGCTTCATAAGCACCAGCAATCTCCAGAATACGGTCAGCGATGAAATCTTTTCTTGTTCTATTGCTCTCAACAATTGCTTCGATCAGGTTTTCCGGCACATCTGCGTAGTTTGCCAGCAGCTGCTTGGTATCTTTCGGCAGGCAGTAGCCACCGTAGCCGAAGGACGGGTTGTTGTAATGAGTGCCAATACGAGGATCAAGGCAGACACCGTTGATAATTTGCTGTGTGTTCAGCCCCTTCATCTCTGCATAGGTATCCAATTCGTTGAAATAGCTAACACGCAGTGCCAGATAGGTGTTGGCGAACAGCTTAACTGCCTCTGCTTCGGTGAAGCCCATAAACAAGGTATCGATATTTTCCTTAATTGCGCCTTCCTGCAGGAGTTCTGCAAAGGTGTGTGCCGCCTTTACCAGACGAGCATTATCCACATCAGTACCAACAATGATACGGGAAGGATAAAGATTATCGTACAGAGCCTTGCTCTCACGCAGAAACTCCGGGCTGAAAATGATATTGTCGCAATGGAACTTCTCACGCACGGAAGCCGTATAGCCAACCGGAATTGTAGACTTAATGACCATAATGGCTTCCGGATTGTACTCAATGACCAGCTTGATGACTGCTTCCACAGCACTGGTGTCAAA
Organism: Coprococcus sp. AF102-57; assembly: GCF_027686195.1. Lineage (NCBI taxonomy): Bacteria > Bacillati > Bacillota > Clostridia > Lachnospirales > Lachnospiraceae > Coprococcus > Coprococcus sp. AF102-57. The sequence goes on from NZ_JAQCSY010000010.1 coordinate 60,045, forward strand.
GAAATTCTTCTTGCTATCGTAATTTGTAGGAGCAGCGATCACTACAAAATCAGCGTCACTATACGCTTCCTTGGCATCCAGAGTTGCGGTCAAATCCAGCTCTTTTTCTGCCAGATACTTTTCAATGTACTCGTCCTGAATCGGAGACTTCTTGTTATTAATCAGTTCTACTTTCTCAGGAATGATATCTACTGCCGTCACCTTGTAGTGCTGAGACAGCAGTGTAGCAATGGAAAGACCAACATAACCAGTACCTGCCACAGCAATCTTTAAATCCTTAAACTCTCTCATTTTTCTAACCCTCTATTTTTCCTTATTTATAAAACTCAGCGTACCACTCAGCGAAGTTCCTCAAACCAGTTCTCAGGCTGGTGCTCGGCTTGTACCCGAAGTCACGCTCCAGTGCGCTAGTATCTGCATAGGTGACAGGGACATCACCCGGCTGCATCGGAACCAGTTCCTTGTGAGCTTCAAAATCGTAATCTTCCGGCAAAACTTTCGCTCTTACTAACTCCTCACTCAGAATCTGCACGAAGTCCAGCAGGTTCTCAGGGTTCTGATTACCGATGTTGTAAACAGCATACGGCGGAATCGGCAGACCATCCTCACCATTCTTCTTGTCCGGTGCTTTCTTCATCACACGGACAACGCCCTCAACGATGTCATCCACATAAGTAAAGTCACGCTTGCAGTTGCCGTAGTTGAAGATCTTGATGGTTTCGCCCTTCACCAGCTTGTTGGTAAAGCCGAAGTAAGCCATGTCAGGACGACCTGCTGGACCGTACACGGTAAAGAAACGCAGACCGGTGGAAGGAATGTTGTACAATTTAGAATAGGCATGAGCCATCAACTCATTGGATTTCTTGGTAGCTGCATAAAGGGAAACCGGATTGTCAACCTTATCATCCGTGCTGTACGGAACCTTCTTGTTGGAACCGTAGACGGAGGAAGATGAAGCATACACCAGATGCTCCAGACTCTCGCAATGGCGGCAGGCTTCAAGGATATTGAAAAAGCCGACCAAGTTAGATTCCACATAAGCATCCGGGTTGGTGATGGAGTAACGCACACCAGCCTGTGCTGCAAGGTTGACGACCACAGACGGCTTGTACTTCTCGAACAGCTCAGTGATCAGTTCCTTATCAGCGATATTGCCTTTGACAAAAGTAAATGTGGGATACTTGGCCAGCTCATTCAGACGGAACTCTTTGAGTGCCACGTCGTAGTAAGCATTCATGTTGTCGATGCCGATGACCGTAGCAGAAGGAGCCTCCTGATAAATTCGTTTCACAAGGTTAGAACCGATGAAACCGGCCGCACCTGTGACTAAAATTGTTTTATTATCTAAAGTAACTGTGCTCATATGTATTCCTCCATTTTTGTTAACTACCAAATCTATGTACACATCTGCTCTTCACAGATAGTATTTCTCTCTAATTTCCGCTATGTGATAACCACACTCGGCTAAGTGTTTTCTTATACTGTCATATCCAACCACCCCAGCAATCATATTTCCCTTGTTTTCTACTCCATAAAACATCCGTTGAGTACACTCGTCTCTATTCCTCTATAACCGAAGTGATGATTTATACAGTCGAGCCCCGTATACCCTGCAATGACGTTTTTTCTAAGTGTTGGATTGTTGAATCGAACCCTGTCGGCGCATGAGTTTTGTTAAAACCGCACATATCATTCAATCTAATTCTTACTATTCATTGTTCATTATGAGCAAATCATTCACTCTCACCGCACAAAACATGTATTTATCATCACCATACATGCTCTACTCAACAGCTGTTTTATGAAGTAGAAATCATCTGTTTTTCTCTATTTTTCATGACTCAACAAACCGTTATGATGTAGGTGTCATTAGCGGGTCAGATAGTGTACTCAACAGCAGTTTCAGACATTAATGATAAACTCATGGATTTTTGTTGTTTTCTCCTGTTTTCCGCCATTTCTATGATTCTTCTGAAAAAGTCGTGTCAATTTTGTGCCACAGGGGTTAAAAGTTCAACGTTTTGTATAAATATCTGTCATTTTCAGTTCATATAGCTGTGAAATATAACCAATTTCAGTGCCCCGTATAGTATGCAAAACAGGTTCTTTTCGACTATGTTACGTCGCTTCTGTTTGTTGAGTAGACATTTCTGCACTCTACATACTTAAAAGAAGTAGCCTTTTCAGCATTTCGTATGCTTTTTATTGACCTTTTACAACAATCCTACTTCGATCCGACCTTCCCAAGCACAACTGCCACGGTCTTAAACAGAATCTTAATATCCAACCCCGGACTCCACTTTTTAATATACTCGGTATCCAGTCTTACAACTTCTTCAAAGTCTGTGATATTACTTCTTCCGCTGACCTGCCACATACCGGTAAGTCCCGGCTTGAATGCCAGTCTGGAGCGATGATGCATCTCATATTTCTCCCACTCGTCCACTGTTGGCGGTCTGGTTCCCACAAGGCTCATGTCACCTATGAGTACATTCCAGAACTGTGGAAATTCATCCAGAGAGTAATCACGGATAAAATTACCGATTCCCTTGATGATACGTGGATCATTATCCATCTTGAACATCATACCATCTTTGATATCGTTCTGCGCCATCAGCTCTTTCTTCCGCTCTTCTGCATCCATATACATGCTTCGGAATTTGTAAATGTTGAATTTTTTGCCATTTTTTCCGATTCGCACCTGCTTGAAGAAGATCGGTCCCGGTGACTTAATATAAATGATTGGTGCTACAAAGATAAAAAGGATACCTGTCAGTAGCATTCCAACCAGTCCTCCGCAGATATCCATCGTCCTTTTGAAGATCAGCTGACCGGCGCTTACCATATTGATGCTGGTCGAAAGCACCGTATATCCTTCCAGCTTTTCCACAATCTGGTTGGAAGAATCATCCGCAACTCTTGCCAGCTTGATATGTACGGTAATTCCCATGATACCGAAATTTTTGATCAGTTTATCCGGAAGCGCAAGCTCTGTCGGAATGCTGAAAAGTGCTTCATCCACCCAGTTCAACTGTGCAAAATCTTCAATCGCACTCTCGCCACAAAATACCGGGAATCCATGATAATTTGGAATTTCATTTTCTTTTGCATCAATAATTCCAATTCCCATTACATGAAACTCACTGTAGGGATTGCCAGTAAATGCCTCCACAATTTCTCTATAATTCTTTTTTCCACCGATCAGAAGGATCGCTCTTTTCCCTGATGCAGGGCCTCTGTGCTTGGAAAGCCATTTTTTCAACAAAATCCTTCCTATATATAATACGCAGATCGATATGATTGGGAATGCAAATGTGACAACTCGTGAGTAATTGCTTGACTCTTTCATTGCAAATAAATAGACAATCACACACACGGTCACGATGATCGCGTGCTTTGCGACTGCCTTAGCCTCCAACCAGTACCCTCTTCTTAAGATGCCCCTGTAACTTCCCATCATCAGTCCCACAATCAGATTGATCGCCGCTATCGCAAAAAACACATTCCGGTAAAGCGGTGCTTCTCTGTAATATGCAGTCCCATGACGTAACCACTGAGCAAGTAAATAAGATACTTCCAACAATATTAAATCTAACAAAATAAAATCCCAGTGTTTTAGCCAACTGGAAGTTTTCTTTCTGTACATAAGTGAACCCAACCCTCTTAAACATTACTTTCGTAATTCGTCTTCTCTAACATTTATAACATATTTCGTATAAAAGGTAAAGCAATCTCCATGTACAATTCTCTTTTTTGACATTTTATCGACTTTTCGCGCAAAAAAGCCATTAGCTTTGTGTACTTTTTTCCTAAAAACTAATGACTTTTTAATTATTTATCGATTATTGTATTTTCAATTATAGATTTTTACCCTTTCCATACAATAATCACCTTTTTTTGCTGCTGCAATCTGATTTCTGACAGATTTTCTACTTTGTCAGTGCAATAATTGCCTTCACCACATCGTCAATTCCCATCTCAGAGCTGTCGATCAGCGTTGCATCTTCTGCCTGTTTGAGCGGTGCGATCTCTCTTGTCATATCGCGCTCGTCTCTTTCCTGGATATCCTGCCTAATCTGTTCAAAATCACAGGCTTCTCCTTTTCCTTCCAGTTCTTTGAACCGGCGCATTGCGCGGCATTCTACACTTGCAGTCAGATACACTTTAACGTCCGCATTCGGAAGTACATTGGTTCCGATATCTCTTCCATCCATAACGACATCTTTTTCTTTTGCAAGATTCCTCTGCAGATCCAGAAGCTTTGCACGGACTGCCGGTACTGCCGAGCTTACGGATGCCATATTTCCAACAGCTTCCTCTCGAAGCTCTCCAGTGATGTTCTCTCCATTTAAATATACCTGCTGCACACCGTCTTCGTAGCCAAGCTCTACCTTTGCATCTTCGCATGCTGCCTCGATCTTCTCTACTTCTCCCGGTACGATCCCTTTTTTCAGAAAATGCACGGCAAGTCCGCGGTACATTGCCCCGGTATCTACATAGATGAATCCCAGTTCCTTTGCAACCAGTTTTGCGATCGTGCTCTTTCCGGCACCTGCCGGTCCGTCAATTGCGATATTATATCCCATTTTATATCCTCCCTGTTTCACTCACATTTCCTGTTTGCGCCATCTCTGGATTGCTGTGCGATATCTATAATCCAAAAACTACCAGATATTACTTCCTGCCGCATATGCAGTCGACCATGCGATCTGCAGATTGAATCCACCGGTCAGTGCATCCAAATCCAGCACTTCCCCTGCAAAATACAGTCCCTGTACCAGCTTTGACTCCATCGTAGACGGATTGACTTCTTTGACTTTTACGCCACCCCGTGTAATAATTGCCTCTTTGAAATCTCGAAGCCCGGTCAATGTCACAGTAAAATGCTTGATCAGATGGACGAAATTCATCCGCTCTTCTTTTGTGATCACATTGACCTTCTTCTCCGGATCAATGCCGCTTAAGTGGATCATGACCGGAAGTAATTTTGCCGGAAACAGTCCGGTAACTGCATTTTTAAACTGTTTATTATGGTTCGCATCAAATTCCCGCAGCACTCTCGCATCCAGCTGCTCTTCGGAAAGTGCCGGTTTCAGATCGATCACAAGCTTTAACTCATGCTTTTTCTGCAGGATTTTACCTACATAGGCACTCGCACTGATAATCAGTGGTCCGCTTACTCCAAAGTGGGTGAATAACATTTCTCCGAAATCACTGTACAGCTCTTTCTTTCCGTCATAGACCGTTGCCTGGACATTCCGGAGGGAAAGCCCCATCAGTGCCGGAATGTACTCTTCTCTGACATTCATCGGAACCAGGGAAGGTGCAGGTTCGGTGATCTTGTGTCCCATCGCTTCTGCAAAGCGATAGCCATCTCCGGTGGAACCTGTTGTCTGATAGCTGACACCACCGGTTGCGATAATGCAGGCATCCCCTTCTTCTTTGCTTCCATCTGCCATGACAAGATAGGAAAATCTTCCATCCTCTGCCACAACCTTTTCTACATTGGAATAAAGATGGATGTGTACTCCATTTCGCTTCATTTCCAGCTCCAGTGTGCGGATAACATCCGAAGAATGATCCGACTGCGGAAATACACGGTTGCCACGCTCTGTCTTCAGACGCAATCCTGCATTTTCAAAGAAATCCATCACATCCTGGTTGGTAAATCCGTAAAAACTGCTGTACATGAATTTCTCATTGGATACCATATTCTGGAAAAGTTCATCTACGTCACAGGCATTGGTGACATTGCATCTGCCTTTTCCCGTGATGAAAAGCTTCTTTCCAAGTTTTTCATTTTTCTCAAATACGTGGACTTCATTGCCATTTTTCGCCGCAAAGATCGATGCGAACATACCGGCAGCTCCGCCCCCTACGATCAGTACTTTACTCATTTGATCCTTACCTCATCTTCTACAGGCTCCAGCTCATCTCTGGAATAAACCTGATATTCGTCCCAGATGTCCTCCAGTGTCTCCAGCGTCTCGATGACATCATCCTGCTTCTTCATGCAGAGTGCAACCACCAGTGCATTGATCACACTGAGCGGTGCAACCAGGGAATCTACGATAGATGCCATATCACTCTTGGCGATCAGATTGCAGGAGGAATAGAGATTCATCGGTGAATTCACACTGTCGGTCAAGGTTATTACCTTTGCTTTCCGGTTGCTGGAAAATTCCAGTGCTTTTAAAGTACGCATGGAATATCGTGGAAAACTGATCCCGATGATCACATCTTCTTCCCCGATCCGGATCAGCTGCTCAAAAATCTCGCTGGAACTGTTGGTATCGACCTCTACCACATCCTCACAGATCAGATTCAGATAGAAAGTCAGGAATTTTGCCAGCGGTGCACAGCTTCGGATTCCGATCACATAAACCTTTTTTGCCGCAAGGATCGTATCCACCGCCAGCTCAAATGCATGATTGTCCACAGATTCCAATGTCTGCTTGATCTTCTCGATATCAGACTGCAGAACCGTCGCCAGGATCTCGCTCCGGTCGATCCGTCCGTAGGTCACTTCCATACGCTGGATAGAATTCAGCTTGGTACGCACCAGCTCTCCCAATGCTTTCTGGAATTCGGGATAGCCTTTATATCCAAGCTGTGTTGCGAAACGGACAACCGTTGATTCGCTGACACCGACTGCCTCTCCCATCTTTGCAGCCGTCAGGAAGGCTGCTTTATCATAATTTTCTTTGATGTAATCCGCAAGCCGCTTCTGTCCCTTGCTGAACTTCGGATATCTCTCATCAATTCTAATCAGTAACTCATTTTTTGTGCTCACAATTTGCCTCCAGTATCATTTGACAAGGGACGATTCCTCGTCCCCTGTTAAGCTTCCCATATAGACTCTCTAAAATATTCATAAATAAACAATGGAAAACTATTGATAATTCCTATTTTTCCATTTTTTATAAATTTAGTCTTTTGAAAATCATATAATCTGTCCTGAGTCAGCTCATTAAATAAATCATTTCTTTCAGGCAATTCATATCTTCCTTTTATAATACAGTTTAGTTTGCGTAAACTGTTTCGGCATAAATCATACCAGTCATTTTTCGATAAATGTCTGAAATCCTGATATTTTTTGATTTCATGAACTGTTTTCTTATATTTTTTGATATCATCAATATCAAGCATACATCTGCGATAACATTTTTCTTCTTCAAATGCGTATTGATCCCTTAACGACTCCACCATTGGATAATTAATATACAGCTTTCCCAAATCTGTCTCTTCATTAAATGTATTTAACATTTCTTCCAGAATATCTACATCTTTTTCTTTCGCTTTCAGATTATTATTATGGCCATCATAATCAAAAAACAAATATATTTCCATAAAATCATTTCGTTCAAAACCTTCCAGTACTTTTTTCGCCTCTTTATTCGACTCCCTTAGTACTTCAATTACATCGGTCTCAAACTCGTCCTTCTTTAATTGTTTCCACAACATGTAAATATTTTCTCCTGCCGGAAACGTAATCGGCACAAGCTCGCATTGTTCCGAGAAAAAGATTTGATTCAAGTTCCATACAAGCTGCTTTTCTGTCCGTTCACCCTCATAAATAATCGCTATGTATTTTTTAATCATCAAATGCCCCCGCATTATAAAGCTTTTGCAAATTATGTGCTTTTCTCAATTCCTTATTGGTTGCTTCACTGAATGATTTAATCTTTCCGTTCTGGATACGCAAATAACAATCTGGTCGAAGCAGATCATTACTCATGATATCTGTATTATGTGTTGTCAGTATACTTTGTGTCTTAGGAAGTTTCAAAAGTTCTTTTACAACTGCTGTTGCAAGATTATTATGATAAAATGCATCAAATTCATCAATAAACACAAGTGATACATTTTCCAAATGCATCAGCCAATAATAAAACAATGTCAATGAACATGTTCCTCGCGAAGCCACACTATAAAAATTCACTTCTCGCTTACCAAATTTACAGAACAATTGTTGTTCACCTTCTATTTCTTTAGCTACTAATTCATATTCTATACCTAATTCGTGTAAGAACTCCTGAAAATCTTTTACCTTATTACGTTTGATAATTCCCTGTGCAATTTTTTCAGTGCCGTTATAATATCCTTGATAATCATTTTTTTCCAAAGAACTGAACCAGAGCATCCGATCGACAAATCTCATGAATTTAGTAAATACTATACATTCTTCTGTGTTCTTCAAAACTGTATTATTAGAAACATATTTTACAAACGAAATGTTCTTCTCTGTCAGATTTGTATTCAATGTCTCTGCCCCTGCCAGCAGTACCTCTCCTTCATGCGTTTCATAATTATATCTCAGATAAATATCTCCATTGATCCAGACCTTTTCTTCCAGTAACTTTTGTGCACTTTCTTTTTTATACCAATATTTCAAATTTCCTTCTTCAAATTCAAATTCGTAATAAAACTCAGTCGGCTCATCTTTTTCCAGATTCCCATATAACCGATAGAATTCAAAATTTCTTTCTTTATCTGTTAAGTGTAAAATAATATCGAATAAAGCATATCCCAGATTACTTTTTCCGCTCGCATTTTCCCCATATACGAGTGCGGTTTTTATCGTCCTATTATGAACTGCTTTATCACTAAATCCATAATTATTTATTTTAGATAAATCAAGCAATAAGTCCTCTTTAAAATTTTTAAAATTTTTCAGCCAAAACTTTTTTAACATTGCCTTCTTTCCTCCTGTCTTTTCATATTACACCAAAAAAAAGGCATTTACAATATTCATCCGTAAAAAAACTACAGTTATATATCATAAATTCCCTTTAAAAAAAGTTTTTTTAGCTGGTACACTGTTTTTATTTCTTTTTCTATCCCATTTATCATTTTTATCATCTTTCCTCCGTTTATGTAATAGTAATTATCCAATGGTGCAATACATTCATCTATCCAACAGCTTCTTCTCGCAAACACTATAATCTGAACCTCTGAATCTATACCTTCTTTTTTTATTCTATCTATTTCGCTATCATCCACATCATCAATAATTTTTATTTTCGTTCTCTTACTATTTCTTTTCAAATATTCTTTCTTTAAATCATTTCTCACCTTGTTCCATTCCACAGACTTGTCATTTTCCGTAACTTCAACAACATATTCCTTTTGTTGAAACATATTCATACATTTTTCTAAAATCTCTGTTTCTCTTTTCAAATTTTTTACTTTTGCATATTTAACTGATTTTTTTATCATATCTATAGGCACGTTTACTTCATTCATTAAAATAAATTCAAAAAGCATTTTTTCTATTTTAATGCATCCACAATAGATCCTCCCATTCTTTTTCCGCTCGTATACTATTTCAATTTCTATATCTTCTATTAAAAATATATATTTGAACTTTCCATTATTTTCTATATATTGATTTTTCAAATCTTGTTCAGTAATAATATCTTTTAATGCCATACACAATGTAGTTTTTCCAGCTCCACATTTTCCAAATACGCACGAAATGCCCTGATTCCATTCTATTGATAATTTTTCTATAAAATTTCCATAATTTTCTACTTCAAAACAAGACAGCATTTAACCATTTCCTTTTTTATTGACTTCTTATTATAAATTATATGCCTGTCCTTTTTTTATATGAAAAGAACAGCTTTTTTTGCCAAAAAGCTGTTCTTACTAATATACTATTATACCGGATAACTTCCGTCTTTTGCAATTGTAGCATCTACTTTCTTCTCCTGTGCCTCGCGGTATTTGAAGAAGTCTGTAGCTACCTGTGGGAAGAGTGCGTAGCTGAGTACGTCTTCATCCTGCTCTTTGTACTGTTCCATCTCTTTTTCAAGAGTTCCGAGTTCATCCGGGATCAGGTCTGCCGGACGGCATGTGATAACTTCCGGATTGTCTCCGAGTACTTTCTGAACAACATCCGGGTTGAACGGTTTAACAGTTGCACCGTATTTTCCGCTCAGGATGTCTTTCGTCTCTTTTGTTGCCATCTTGTAGCGTTCGCCCATCAGGACATTGAATACTGCCTGTGTACCAACGATCTGTGATGACGGAGTAACCAGCGGTGGTTCACCAAGGTCTTTACGAACTCTCGGTACTTCTTCAAGTACGTCGTAGAACTTGTCTTCTGCTCCCTGCTCTTTGAGCTGGGAAGTAAGGTTAGAAAGCATTCCACCCGGTACCTGGTACAGAAGAGTCTTGATGTTAACACCAAGGTTCTTCGGATTGAGAAGTCCGCTGTCAAGTGCTTCGTCACGGATCGGACGGAAGTAATCAGCGATCTCAGCCAGAAGACTCTGGTCAAATCCTGTATCATAAGGTGTTCCCTTGAATGTCTCAACCATAACTTCTGTTGCCGGCTGAGAAGTTCCAAGTGCGAACGGTGAAATAGCGGTATCGATCACGTCTACACCGGCTTCAACTGCTTTTAAGTATGTCATTGAAGCAACACCTGATGTGTAATGTGTATGCAGCTGGATCGGGATATCAACAGCTTCTTTTAATGCTCCGACAAGTTCTGTTGCCTTGTACGGAAGAAGAAGACCTGCCATATCTTTGATACAGATAGAGTTTGCACCCATATCTTCGATTCTCTTTGCGATGTCTACCCAGTAATCCAAGGTGTAAGCATCTCCAAGTGTGTAAGAAAGCGCGATCTGTGCTTCTGCTTTCTCAGCGTTAGCTGCTTTTACTGCTGTCTGAAGGTTTCTAAGGTCATTCAGACAGTCAAAAATACGAATGATATCGATTCCGTTTGCAACAGATTTTTTAACGAAGTATTCTACTACATCATCTGCGTATGGACGGTATCCAAGGATGTTCTGTCCACGGAAGAGCATCTGAAGTTTGGTATTCTTGAATCCGTCACGGAATTTACGAAGTCTTGACCATGGATCTTCATGCAGGAAACGAAGGGATGCATCAAATGTAGCTCCGCCCCAGCACTCTACGGAATGATATCCGACTTTGTCCATTTTATCTACGATCGGAAGCATCTGTTCTGTGGTAAGTCTTGTTGCGATCAGGGACTGATGCGCATCACGCAGAACTGTTTCCGTAATCTTAATCGGTTTCTTTTCAATTGCTGCCATTATATCTTCCTCCAATTATTATAAGGTTTATTAAGCTCCAGGATTGTTATCTCACTGTCAGATACGCGCTGCTCGCAGCGCTAAGGAAACCTGACGGTTTCCTTCTGTGCCTGATGACACAGTCTGACATTTCGATAGCAACCGCGATTTGCCCTTGCAAGCAAGCAAATCGCTTCCTGTTGCTACATTACTCCGAAAATAGCCATAAATGTTCCGGCTGCTACGGCTGTTCCGATAACTCCGGCTACGTTCGGTCCCATTGCATGCATCAGAAGGAAGTTGGTCGGATCTGCTTCCGCTCCTACTTTCTGAGATACACGGGCTGCCATAGGTACGGCAGATACTCCGGCTGAACCAATCAGCGGATTTACCTTGCCATGTGTGGCTACGCACATCAGTTTTCCAAACAGGACACCTGCTGCGGTACCGAATGCGAATGCGATCAGACCAAGTAGTACGATCTTCAATGTGCTGACATTTAAGAATGCCTCTGCACTTGTAGTAGCACCTACAGATGTACCAAGCAGGATAACTACGATGTACATCATTGCGTTGGATGCGGTCTCTGTCAGCTGTCTTACAACACCGGATTCTTTGAACAGGTTACCAAGCATCAGCATACCTACCAGAGGAGCTGTTGTCGGAAGAATCATACATACAACGATGGTTACGATGATCGGGAACAGAATTTTCTCAAGCTGTGTAACCGGACGAAGCTGTCCCATTTTGATCTTTCTTTCCTTCTCTGTTGTGAGAAGCTTCATGATCGGCGGCTGGATGATCGGAACCAGTGACATGTACGAGTACGCCGCCACGGCGATCGGTCCCATCAGAGCCGTCTGCTGGAGCTTACCTGCAAGGAAAATGGATGTCGGTCCGTCTGCTCCACCGATGATGGAGATAGCAGCTGCTGCCTTATCAGAGAAACCAAGAGCCATCGCGCCAAGATAAGCTGCGAAAATACCAAACTGTGCTGCCGCACCGAGGAGGAAGCTCGCCGGGTTGGCAATGAGCGGTCCGAAGTCAGTCATCGCACCGACACCCATGAAAATAAGTGACGGGAGAATAGACCACTCATCCAGCTGGAAGAAGTAATACAAAAGTCCGCCCGTTCCGTTAGCCGAATCTTCTGCATGAAGCATGATATCCGGGTAAATATTTACCAGGAGCATACCAAATGCAATCGGTACAAGCAGAAGCGGTTCAAACCCATGCTTGATTGCAAGATAAAGGAAAAAACATGCAACTGCGATCATAATGTAGTTACCCCAAGTCAGGTTGAGGAACGCAGTCTGCTGCACGAGGTTTCCCAGTGTGTTAGTGATATATTCCATGTTATAACCTCCTGTTTTTCAAAAGGATGTTGCTCCTTAGTTCAATGTAGCCAGTGTCTGTCCTGCTTCTACTGCATCACCTACTGCTACATCGATACTTGCAACTGTTCCGTCTTCCGGAGCTACAACAGGAATTTCCATCTTCATTGCTTCTACGATAAGAACTGCATCACCGCGGGATACTTTCTGTCCTACGCTTGCTTCGATCTTAAATACTTTTCCGGCCGCACCTGCTTCTACCTTGATGCTTCCAGCTCCGGCTGCTGCTTTTGGAGCTGCCTTCGGTGCTGCTTTCGGAGCTGCCTTTGGTGCTGCTACTGGTGCTGCAGCTGCTCCGTTTCCGTTTTCTTCTACTGTAACATCATATACGTTGCCGTTAACTGTGATTGTATAGTTTTTCATCTTTAAATCCTCCTGATTCTATTCGCACTATGCATTCCATTTGTTTGATTTTCTTCTCTTGATAGAACGTACTACAAATCCGTCTGTAGTAGTTCCTTCTGCTGCTGCGATCGCTGCTGCGATAACTGCAACAAGTTCGGTATCATCCATTTCTTCTGCTTCTTCTACAGCTGCTGCCACTGCCGGTGCCGGTGCTGCCTTCGGAGCTTCTTCTTTTTTCTTCTTGGATGTACCGTTAAGTAATGCAGGAACGTATTTGATCAGGGAAATGATAAAGCTCATGAAAATAAGCATTACGAATACAGTTCCCATACCAAGTAATGTGTTAAGTCCCGCTTTTTCAAGGATTTCGCTCATGCCGTAATGAGCATTGACTGTAAATGATTCCAGAGTCATATTCTCATCGAATACGAATTCCAGGTCTGCACTTCTGTCAGAAAATGTTGCCGGTGCAGTTACCGTTACACCTGTAGAAGACGCCTCGAATTCATAGTCTTTATGGCTTTCATAATCGCCGCATTCTTCCAGGGATGCTTTCCATCCTTCCAGTGCAGTTGCGAAAGTGTCTGCTTCCATCTGCACACCGGTCTGGCTTTCAAACTGTGCCATCAGATATCCCTGATTCCAGTCTGACATCTCTGTGATCTGGTCGCTTGTGATGGATCCGCTCTCAATGATATCAAAAACAGCATCACAAGACTGGATCAGTGTATCTTTGTCATAGCTGACGGTCTTGGCATTTCCGCAGCCTGCAAGGCCGAGCACAAGTACCAGAACTGCGACTACTAAACTAATCTTTTTCTTCACTTTGCTTCACCTCGCTAAATTGTTCCGTGTTTTTTGGATGGTCTTTCTTCCCTTTTTGTAAATAACATCTCAAATGCACCGATCACATATTTTCTGGTATCTGCCGGTTCGATGATGGTATCTACATATCCTCTTCCAGCTGCGGAAAGCGGGCTTGACTGAAGTGCTTTGTATTCTTCTGTCTTTGCTTTTAATGTATCTGCATCTGCATCTGTGTACATGATCTTCACAGCCATGTCTGCTGCCATCATTCCGATCTCAGATTCCGGCCATGCGTATACCATGTCTGCTCCGATTGCTTTGCTGTTCATTGTCACATATGCGCTTCCAAATGCTTTACCTGTGATCACATTGACTTTTGGTACAGTTGCATCTGCAAATGCATAAGTGAGAGCTGCCATCTCTCTTGCAAGGTTCTTTTCTGAGCATGCAGTTGCCTTGAGTCCGTTTACGTTTGTAAGTGTGAGTACCGGAATTCCGAATGCATCACAGAATTTAACGAAAGCTGCTGCTTTCTTGCATCCCATTGCTGAGAGTGTGCCGTCGAATTCTTCTGCTGTGTTGCCTTCTTCATCGTATACTTTTGAGCGGTTGGCAACAGCACCTACTGTCATTCCGTTCAGGCGGATGAATCCTGTTACCATATCTTTTGCATAAGCTTTCTTTGTCTCAATGAATACACCATTGTCAGAGATCATAGAAAGAGCAAGTGCTGCATCTTCTGCTGCATTCTCAAGATCTGCACATACTCTGTTCAGATCATCTGTGCATTCATCATATGCATCGTTGTCTTCGTTGTTAGCCGGAAGAATTGCTACGAGTGAGCGGATCTCGCCAAGAATTTCTTCTTCGCTTCCTACGCCGTCAACGATTCCGGATTCTTCACTCTGGAATTTTGCGCTTGCTGTATCGCATTTGTCCGCGGTGTTGCCCGGAATAGTGTTCGGAGAGTTTACGAATAATTTTCCGTTCTCTGCCATGAATGTAAAATCAGAAAGTGCTGCTGCCGCTGCCAGTCCACCACCGCAATTGCCGAATACTGCTGTGATCTGTGGAATTACGCCAGAAGCCATAGCCTGTTTGTAATAGAAGCTTCCGAATGCGTTCAGTGCGTCAGTTGCTTCCTGAAGACGAAGTCCTGCGCAGTCGATCAGACCGATCACCGGTGCGCCCATCTTCATTGCCATATCATAAATGTTCGCAATCTTCTTTGCGTGCATCTCGCCGATGGTTCCGTTAAGTACAGATGCGTCCTGGCTGTATACATATACCAGGTTTCCATCGATTACACCGTAACCTGTGATGACGCCATCTGTCGGAGCTTTTTTCTCCTGCATGTTGAAATCTGTTGCTCTTGCAGTTACCTGTCCACCGATTTCAACAAAGCTTCCCTCATCGAGCAAATTGGCAATTCTTAAGCTCGCCGGGTTTGATGATGTTGTGTTGCTCATAAATCTAGCCCTCCATTTTTATAAATTTAATAATTAAATCAAATTTTCTGCCGTGTATATTATACTTGCTTTTTATGCAATACGCAACTGTTTTTGATAAGTTTTCTCTTATTTTGTTAAATTTTCGACAAGTAATTTTCACGTGCAAAAAAAGCCTCTGCAACGCAGAAGCCTTTTCTTACATAAACATATTCCCTGTTCCAACATAACGGATTCCGTCTTCAAAGACTCTTTTTCCGCCAAGTGTAACAAATTTTACATCTTTTAATCTGGTGATATCCCTGCTTAAGTCACCGCCAACTACCAGAAGATCTGCATCCAATCCTTCGGCAACAAGTCCGCGTTCTTTTTCCACACCCAGAACCTTTGCCGGATTGGAAGTTGCCACCTGTACTGCCTGCACCGGTGTAATTCCGTATTCCACCATATATTGCAGTTCTCTCGGAAGCGGTAAGAGCGGAGAATGATACATCACCATATCGGTGCCGGCAAGAACCGTCACACCCGTATCATAAAATTCTTTAAAATGATCCCGGTACGCTTTGTATGCCGGTTCAAAGAATTCATAATTTGCCATCTCTTTTTGCATGACCGGATCACTGACCGGTGCATCGCCATTCTTCTCGATATTTTCCTTGCATAGTTCATAGAGATAAGTATATGCCATGATAGTCGGTGTCCAGGCAATACCTTTTTCTGCCATCTGCTTTGCATGATCCAGCGTCATAAAGGTTCCATGTTCGATCGTGTCAAATCCGGCATCAATGCACATCTGGATCCCCGGATTGGTCCCGGCATGTACGCCACACTTGATTCCTCTTCTGTGACACTCATCCACCGCCGCATCCAGTTCTTCCTGGGTAAGCTCCGGATACGGTTCGCGGTTGGTGGTCAGAATCTTCACCCATTCCGCACCGTCACGCACCTGCTTACGGATCTCTTTACGGATTGCCCACGGACCGTCCATTTCCTCTACCTCTTCCCAGGCATGCCCGCCCGTCATGCAGATTCCGGTATCCGTATGCACGATTCTCGGGATCACGACAAATCCCTTCTTTTCTGCCAGTTTCAGATTCTTGCATACACCATGTGCTGAAGACATATCCCGCACCGTGGTGATCCCTCTTTCAAATGCAGACTGCGCATGCTGCAACGCATATAACATGATCAGCTGTGATCCATAATTAAAGCTGTCCGGCTGGGAATAGCCGTATGCAAGATGCGCATGCATATCCATAAGTCCCGGAAGAAGTGTCGCATCACCATACTCCTTAACTTCCTCCTGCGGAAATTCTTTCAGCAGCTCTTCTTTTGGTGCGATTTTTCCGATCTTGCCGTCCTCTCCAATATAGACTGCCTTATCCGTAAGAACGGTCTTTCCATCTCCTGTAATCAGATATTTCGTACTGATAATCATCCCTTGGTCCCTCTTTTATTCCTTTATTTTTCAAATACACGCAGCCCTTTCATGCTGCCTCTCTCCCGTCGCATCCATTCTTTAACTTTTTAAAGCGCAACCATCTTGAAGTGTATTATACTTGTTTTTTCAAACCGACGCAACCGTTTTCCACAGAATCTGTTAAATATTTTGCATTTTTTAATCCGTTTTACGTCCAAAACTTTATACGGATACACTTGCACTTTTCATTTTACTCACAACATCGTTTAACAATCAATATTAAAATTTTGTGATTCCCAGGTCTGCGTCCAAAGATTACAGCGGCAGATTTAAAAAAATATAGGGGTGAAGGCACTTATTGTGCAATGGAGATGAGACTCAAAAATTGTGGAAGCCTCTGCTGACACAATTTTCGCTTCCAGAGGCTCATCTGAATGGTTTGCACAATGGACTTCACCCCTATATTTTTTTATCTGCCTCACTACCTCCCTTTCGCAGACCGTCCCCACAAAAAAGAAAATCCTTACCCAGCAAATCACCAGATAAGGATTTCCTCAATTCTTTATACTTTTTTAGGATGACAACATTCTTATTACAGTGTGATCAGAGCATCTGTAATATTTGTAATTCTGCGGTATCCATCTTCTGTGATCAGGAAATCATCTTCCTGACGGACTCCGCCGATTCCCGGAATGTAAATTCCAGGTTCGATCGTATGAACCATTCCCGGCTGAAGGGTCACTTTACTGCCGGTACAGATATACGGCTGTTCATGAATATCCAGTCCGAAGTTGTGTCCCGGACCATGTGGAATATGATAGCCTGCATCTTCTACTACCTTCACGATGATATCTCTGAGCTCGCCCATAACCATTCCCGGTTTCAGGCTGTTCTGACCAGCATCCTTTGCTTTTCTGACTACGTCAAACATCTTGTAAAGCTCCGGATTTTTGGCTTTCCCTACTGCAACAGTACGGGTAATATCCGAGCAGTATCCGTGATAATAAGTTCCGAAATCAATCGTCACAAAATCACCAAGCTGGATTTTTCTATCGGATGCTGTCGCATGACAGTTTGCTCCGTTATCCGGACCAGATGCTACGATCGTCTCGAAGCAGAATCCGGAGCCGCCACGGCTTCTGAACTGATATTCCAGTTCATTTGCAATATCGATCTCTGTAACGCCCGGTTTGATCACATCAAGCAGTGCATAGAAAGATCTCTCTGAAATCCGGCATGCCTGTTCGATCGTCTCGATTTCTTCCGGTGTCTTGATCGCACGTAAAGGTTCTACATAAGACCCTTCGGAAACGAATTTGGTATCAGGCGCCTGACTTACCAGATCCTGATAATCATCAAACGTAAGATCTGCTCCACAGATTGCACACTGTTTTACCCCTGCTTCTGCCGCCAATTTACCGGTCTGGCTGAAGTAATTCAGTCCTTCACCGTAGACAACAACTTCAAATCCTTCTGTTTCCTGTGCGGCCTGGAATTCAAACCGTCCGTCGGTTACAAAATAGTTTTTCTTTTCTGTCAAAAGCAGGACTGCAACTCCATATTCTCCGGTAAAGCCGGTCAGATACTTAATGTCGCTGCCTTTGCTGATCACAATTCCGTCATGACCATTTTTCTTTACAGCATCTACAATTTTCTGTATGCGTGTATTCATTGTTCCATCTCCTACTGAATGAAATCCCAGTTGAATTTCATATTTTCATCATATGATTTGTATGGTTTTCCATCAATATCATAGATGTTTACATTATAATGCCAAGGTTCCGGAAGTGTCTTCTCCGGATAAATGTGCTTCATCAGCTCATATCCTTCCGGATCATAGACCTTCAATTCCTCTCTTGTGTTGACCGGTCCGCGGATACCATCCCATCGTCCGTCAACACCTTCCTGCATGACATTGAACCAGACAGTACTTAAGGTTGCAAAATACTCTTCGTAATTGCTGATCGCATAAGTGTCCGGCCACAAACCATTGTCGCTGGCATGCTGATATGCTTTCCGGATCATGTCTGCAAGCGTCTGGTCTTTCAGACCATTCATTCCAACCAGATGGATCGCATGTCCAAATTCATGCACAAGGATCATCTCATTTGGATAACTGGTTGCATATCTTCCGGTTCTGAGACGGATCACATTTGCCTCTGAAATAGAGGATGCCGGATTCGTCATCTCACCGCCGTAACCTGCCACGTGACGGGTTGCAAGCAGATATCCCATTCTGTGTTCCGGGACATCATATGCATTCTCAAGCAGTCCGAACACAGATACCTCTGCACCTCTGCGGACAAGCTCTTCTGCTACTTCCGGGATCTTTTCAAGCATCATATCAATAATTGCAAGTGCTTTATCCACTACAGCCGGTGTTGTTTTTTCTCCGGCTTTTACTACAATGCCGGAGGTTCCTTTTTTGCGGACTACATAGTATGGCTGATACACGGTCTGGTAGACCTTTTCATTGTCTGCCGGTCTGTCTTTTACATCAGTCAGCTTTCCGACAACCTGTACGGTAACCTCTCCTGCACATTCCGGATCAACCGGATGAACCAGGGAAAGTGTGGTACGCATGGATTCTTTCTGGTATACCGTACCATAATCCCATGTCATATCACTGGTCCAGTGTACCAGCTCCTGTACTTCCCCTTTGTATTTTACCAGATAATCGTTTTCATTATCAGCGCGGCGCATCTGTTCGCCCCAATAAATCTCAATTCTTCTGTCATCGATCAGAATGACTTTTTCGACCGGTGCATAATTACAATTCTCTGACATTTATTTTTCATCCTCCTGAAACATAAACTTATTCTCTGATCTTTTATGCTTCTGCGTTCTTGTCCAGTCCCATTCCGACTGCAAGCTTTTTACTGAAAATTGCTACAACCACACCGACTGCACATACACCCAAACCGATTGCTACGAAGAACGGAATTTCGCTTCCTTCTTTGTAGAAGTTTGTGAGCAGCGTGTTAAGAGCAGCTCCTGTAGACTGTGACATTGACCAGATTGTCATCATCTGTGTCATGAATGCCTTCGGTGCTGCAACAGCCGTGATTGAGTAACCGATCGGGCAGGTAAATCCTTCACCAAGCATCAGGATTGCATAGAATAATACGATCCACCATGCGCTGACTTTTGCATCTCCAGGATAGATTACATAGAGGAGTGCAATGATTAAAGCTCCAAGTCCCCAGAAGATTGTTCCGATACCCATCTTTGTGGTTCCGTATGGCTGTTTCTTTCCGAGTTTTGTCCATACTGCTGTCAGGATACTTCCGATGATAACTGCAAATACTGCTGGGATTGTCTGCATAGATGCTGCAGGCACTTCAATTCCGAACAGTACACGGTTAACCTTTTCTTCATAGAAGATTGCAAGGATTGAAATTGTCTGTGTCCAGATCAGCAGGGTAACTGCGTTACAGATGAACGGCGGAACCAGGCAGAGGATTTTCTTCTTCTCATGTGGCTCTGTCTTTTTACTTTTGTAAATAACTACCAGGTATACGATCGGGATAATGATCGATACAGTACTGATTACATTTGAAAATACAGAAATACTTAATGTTCCTGTTGCAAAAAGCGTTGCAAGAACAACTGCGCAGATAACAAGTACAATGATCATCTTTGTGATGAAAGAACGTTTCTTATCATCCGGAAGCGGATCATCCGGTTCAATACCGATATTACCGAAGAACGGTTTGTATGTAACTGCATATACAACGATACCCAGGAATGCAAGGACTGCACATGCCGCGAATGCTACATGATATCCGAGTGCTGCTGCGATTATACCGGAAAGTACCGGAGCTGCTGCACCAATGTTGGAAATTACGTAAGAAATCGTGTAAGCGCTGTCACGTCTTCCATCGGATTCATCATAGAATTTTCCAAGAAGAGCATCCAGGCATCTGCCACCGAACATCGGTCCGATTGCCAGACATCCCATAGCGATTCCATAGCCAGGAACGCCAAGTGGTAATGCAAGGCATACATATCCAATAAATGAAAGTGATCTTGATATAAATAAGGACTTCCGGCATCCTAAGATACGGTCGCAGACAAAGCTTCCGACAATACCTGTCAGTACGACAACTGTTGAATATAAAGAGATCAGCTGTGCTGCATTTGCCTTGCTGAATCCAAGTCCTTCCGGTGCATTTGCGTATAAGTAGTAAATCAGTACCGCACTCATCGCATAGCTTGCGAAAGAGTTACAAAGCTGCATAAAGCTCAGGGTTCCCACACCCTTTGGCTGTCCTAAAAAGGCGGTTTGTTTTCTTAACGCCTCATCATGTTCGTTCATTATTTTTTCCTCCAAGATAACCTTTTGTATTCTATTCATTCAGCAAAAAACAATCGTTAATTATTTCCCCATCCTCAGATGTCTTCACTCCTCCTTTTTCATAATTTTTAACTTTTGTTTTTTATTATGAACATACAACTATCTTACTTTTTTTTGTTTACTTTGTCAATAATTTTGCCTGTAAATATGAATTTTTGTTCACATTCATAAACATTGACAAAAAAGGAACGCAAAAAACGTCTTTTTAACCGCTTTTTGCGCCCTTTTTTCGTCATTTTTCTGTATTATTTATTTCTGGTTGCGGAACTGTACCGGTGTGATATTGTACGCCTTTTTGAAGAGCCTGTTGAAGTGCTCTACATTCTGGTATCCAACGGTCAGTGCAATATTTTCAACGGTCATGCTGCTGCTCTTTAACAGGGCACGTGCCTTTTTCATTCTGACTTTTTTGACAATATCCCCGAAAGTCATTCCGGATTTTTCTTTGATATATTTAGAAAGATACGGTTTGGACAGGAAGAATTTTTCTGCCAGATCATCTAAAGATACATCCAGATAATTTGCCTGGATATAGTTCATGATCTCTACCATTCTTTCATCTTTACATTCATTCACATTCTTCAGTTCATCGATCTTATTGACAGCAACTGTCAATGCCTCAATAGAAGCTTTGATGATATCGGCATCAATTCCGACTCCCCAGTAGGTCTTTCCATTGCAGATGACACCTACATAAGCACATGCCTTGGAAGAAGAACCACGTGTCAGGGAATGTTCTTCGTAGAAGCTCAGTTCATAGCTGATACCAAAGTACTGTTTGATCGCATTGCTGACTGCGTCAAGACGTCCGTTACCGCCTGCTGTTACCACACGTTTTCCATTTGCATGGGAAATGGTTGCATCTGCTATAATACCATCTTCCTGTTTGAAGTGGCATTCATCGATAGAGAAGATTCCTTTGTAATTTACATAATGATCTTCAAAAATGTGGTATACCCAGTCCGGAGTCAGCTCCTTGTGTGCTTTATCGGATACATCTTTTACCATGTAGCCGACTTCTTCACGCATTTCTTTCGGAACGCTGATGCCAAAGTTCTGTTTCAGAATGTAGCTTACACCGCCTTTTCCTGACTGGCTGTTGATACGGATAACATCTTTATCGTAAGTTCTTCCGATGTCCTTCGGATCGATCGGCAGATACGGTACGGTCCAGTGATCTCTTTCTTCCGCTTCACGCCATGCCATACCTTTTGCGATGGCATCCTGATGGGAGCCGGAGAATGCGGTAAATACCAGATCTCCTGCATATGGCTGTCTTTCATAGACATGCATTCTGGTCAGGCGTTCGTAGATTTCACGGATCTTTGGAATGTCAGTGAAATCCAGTCCCGGATCTACACCCTGCGAGAACATATTGAGTGCCAGTGTCACGATATCCACGTTACCGGTACGTTCTCCATTTCCAAATAAGGTTCCTTCGATACGGTCTGCACCTGCAAGAATACCCATTTCAGCAGTTGCCACGCCGCATCCACGGTCGTTGTGTGGGTGAAGGCTGAGTACCACGCCATCACGGTATTTCAGATTCTTATCTACATATTCTACCTGTCCTGCAAATACATGCGGCATTGCGTTTTCTACGGTTGTCGGAATGTTGATAATTACTTTTTTATCTTTTGTCGGCTGCCATACATCCAGTACTGCATTGCAGACATCCACTGCATAGTCCACCTCCGTTCCTGAAAAGCTTTCCGGACTGTACTCGAAAGTAAAGTTTCCTTCTGTCTGATCAGCAAGCTGTTTCAACAGCTTTGCTCCGTCGATGGCGATTTGTTTTACCTGTTCTTTGTCTTTTTTGAAAACCTGTTCTCTCTGTGCAACAGAGGTTGAGTTGTACACGTGGATCACAGCATGTGGTGCTCCCTGTACGGCTTCGAAGGTACGTTTGATGATGTGCTCTCTTGCCTGTGTCAGTACCTGAACAGTCACGTCATCCGGGATCATGTCTTTTTCGATCAGGGTACGCATGAACTGGTACTCTGTCTCAGATGCTGCCGGGAATCCGACTTCGATCTCTTTGAATCCCACATCGACCAATAACTGGAAGAATTCCAGCTTTTCATCCAGACTCATCGGCTCGATCAGTGCCTGGTTTCCATCACGCAGGTCAACGCTGCACCAGATTGGCGGTGCGTCTACATAATCTTTTTTCACCCAATCATATTCAAATTTCGGAGGCATAAAATATTGTCTCTCGTATTTTTTACAGTTTTCCATTTTGTTTCTCTCCTTTTATTTAATTGGAAAGGGCGGCATCTGCTTTTTCTTTTGTTCATATGAAAAAACAAGAAATTTTTCATAAAAATCACACAATTTGCCTAATTCCTGACTTTTCACAAATATCCGTCAACTTTCTTGTCTTATTTTGTTGTCTAGCTAATGCTAACATATCTTATCACGAAAGTCCATTGATGAATTTAAGCAATTTTCTTGATCTATTTTATTCTTCTCGTGTTTTAAAAATTAAATTGGTAAAACATTTCACACATTTTCATGGCTATCCAGGTAAATGTTCTCCGTCTGACTGTTTCTTTTACAACAGCCTGGCAGCTCCCCCATTTCTCCCCGTTTAAGAGATACGTGATCTGTCCGACCGGTGTTCCGCTTTTCACCGGCGCATCCAGTTTTTCCGGTACTTCTGTCTTTTCTTCTGCCACATCATCATCTCCGACCAGAATCTTACCCGGACTTTCTTTTCCTTTGATTTCCACTTCCACTGCTGCTTTTCCAAACAAACCATTTTGGGAAATACCGTTTTCCACGGGTATTTTCGAAAGCTCCGGTATTTTCCATACCTCATCATAACGATAATGTGCCATTCCGTACTCCATCAGTTTTCTTGTATCTGTCCATTTATAATTCTTGTTGTTTGGCCAGCCACAGGCAAGCAGTGCCACTACAAATGTACGATCCTCACTCTGTAAAGCCCCTACATAGCAATATCCGGCATCCCCGGTAAACCCTGTTTTCCCGGAAATCGCGCCATCCATCATCTGAAGAAATGCATTGTGGTTGCTGCAGCTAAAATTCCCCTTTCCCTCAGCATCAGAAAAGCTGTATGCCGGCATTTGCGTGATCGCAAGAAATTCTGCAGCTTTGGGAGAACGCAGGACACAGTAGCTCATGATTTTTGCCAGATCTGCAGCTGAAATGCTGTGCACACCGCCCACATCCTCTCCATCCAATCCGTTTGGCGTAACAAAATGTGCCTCAGTGCATCCGATCTCTTCCGCCTTTTCATTCATCCACCCGGCAAATTGCGGAACGGATCCTGCAAGGTGTTCCGCGATCGCCACTGCAGAATCATTATGGGATTCCAGCATCAGGGAATATAGAAGATCCCCCAGATAAAACGCTTCCCCTTCGTGCATTCCCAGATGAACCTTCGGCTGTGCGACCGCATTTGCAGAGGCTGTCACCAGGTCCTTCGGATTTCCCTTTTCCAGCGCAAGAATGCAGGTCATGATCTTCGTTGTACTTGCCATCGGACGCATTACATGCTCTTCCTTTCCGAGCAGAACCCTGCCGCTGTCCGCATCCACCAGCGCAGCGGAACGGGCATAGAGCCGGGCAAGAAGCTGCTCCCTTTCCTGCTCACGGGTTTCTTTTTCCTGTGCAGTCTGCGCATCCGAGACCGGTTCCTTTTGCTGCGTAGTCTCCATTATCTGTGTCCGTTCATTTTCTTCTGCAGGCACTTTCCCTGATAAGACCTTACCCGGACTTTCTCCTGTGGATTCTCTCCATAGCATCTTTCCTTGAAAAATCTGCAAACTAAAAAAGAATACCATGCACGCTGCCAGAATCCCTCTTCTGATCCGTGCCGGTATTCCATTCCTCTTCTTTTCTTTCTTTTTCATGCGCCCCGCTCTCCCTCCTGCTCTTTTCTGTTCCATTTTATGAACAGGGACGGGCGTTTATACTATGGATTCCATTTTAAATATTCAGCCGGATCTGTGCCTCATCTTCCGCTTCTTCTTTGAATGTCTCCAGCTTCTCCGGTTCAATGCCCGGGAGATCATCTAAAGACTGCACACTGAATCTGCGCAGAAATTCTTCGGTTGTTCCAAAAAGCAGCGGACGTCCCGGTGCATCAAGGCGCCCAAGCTCGCAGACCAGATTGTACTCGATCAGCTTGTTTACCGCATGATCCGATTTGACTCCGCGAATCTTCTCAATCTCCAGCTTGGTGATCGGCTGACGGTAAGCAATGATTGAAAGTGTCTCCAGCATGACATCTGTCAGGACATACTTTTTCGGCTGCTTTGCGATCCGGATCAGATACTCATACATCTCCGGTTTGCTACAGAGCTGATATGCATGATCCAGTTCGATGATCCGGATGCCACGCTCCTCTTTCTGATACTTGTCCATCATATTATGGATAAGTTTCTCCGTCGTCGGCACATCCTGCTCGATCGCGGATGCGATCTTACTCACCTCGACCGAATCTCCCATAGTGAACAGGATTGCCTCTATGATACTCTCCAACTGTTTTGTTCTCATTTTCTTCTATACTCCTTGCCGCAGTCCCTCGTCCGATGTAATGATGATATCATCAAACGTATGTTCCTGATATACCTGTATCTCTCCTGTCTTCATCAGCTCCAGCACCGCCAGGAAGGTGACAATGATCTGTACCTTGGATGCCTGCTTTTTCAGGAGATCCCGGAAACTGAATCTGTGATGTACCTTTGCATACTCATAAACATATTCCAGTTTCTCCGGAAGCGTAACCTCTTCTTTCTCGATCTTGCCGAACTTGCTTCGGATCGGATCCGTCTTATCTGCCTGTCTTTTCAGGATATCCTGAAAAATATCATTCAGCTTCGTCAGTGTCAGCCCGTCAAGAAGCGTATCCAGATCTACCGGTTCTTCGTATTCCTTTACTTCATCCGGAATGGTCGCTCCCTTATAGAACAGCTTTTCTCCGTCCACCTGGCGGTCACGCAGTTCATAAGACATGTATTTGTACATCTTGTACTGCAAAAGCTGCTCTACCAGTTCCTGACGCGGATCTTCTTCCTCGCCCTCTTCATTGACTTCCTTTGGAAGAAGCATCTTGCATTTGATGTCCAGAAGTGTCGCCGCCATGACCAGAAATTCACTCATGACATTCAGGTCTGCTCTGTCCATCGCCTGGATATATTCCATATACTGGTTGGTGATCTCTACGATTGGAATATCGTAGATGTCTATTTTATTTTTATCGATCAAATGTAAGAGCAGATCCAGAGGTCCCTCAAAAACCTGCAGCTTTACCGGTATTCCTTTTCCCATAGATATCCTTTCCAGTCAAATTGTCGATAACCTTATTTATTATACAGGAAAGCCGGGATGATATCAAGTACAACTAACTCTGCCGGATTCCAGAAGCGGAAATTGATCGTGTGGGTTCCGAGCCCTTTACTGACCACAATATATTTCCCGTCTTTTTCATAACAGTCCCCGCTGTAGCGTGGAAACAGACGGAACTGCGGACTGATCACACCGCCAAGCAGTGGAAGTCTGGCAATCCCGCCATGTAAATGTCCGGACAGCACCAGGTCTGCTCCCCACTTCCAGTAGGTTTCTGCGTAAAGCGGATGATGTGCCATTAAAATGCAGTATGCGTCCGTCTCTGCACTGCCAATCCGTTCTTCCATCTCGCCAGTCGTAAGCGGACACACCTTCCATCCTTTTTTATAGCATCCAAATGGAAGCTCCATCCCATATAAGCGCAGCTTCATCCCGTTTACCGGGATCTCTTCTGATCCATTCACCAGGACATGAATCCCTGCCTTTTTCAGTTCATTCTCATAATATCCATATTCTTTGCCGTAAATCTCCTGCTGCTCATGCATTCTCTGCTCATGATTGCCATTACAGCACCAGACCGGTGCAATCTGTGGAAGTTTTTTCATCAAATCCGCTGCCACTGTCCAGTCTCTTCCGGCTTTCCCGACCAGCATATCGCCGCCTGCCAGGATCAGATCCGGCTTTGCTTCCCTGATCGCCAAAAGCAGCTCTTCATTCTCTTTTCCATAGACATGATTATGCAGATCACTTAAGAAAGCAATCCGTACTTTTCCGGCATCTCCCTTTATTTTACTGGTTCTGATCCGGTATCTTGTAATCTTGAAGCAGTGCAGCTCCCGCCATACTTCTGCAAGAACTGCTGCTGCAAAAATCACCAGTATCAATACGATACTCCCTGTTGCCTTCATCTCTTCCCTCTTTCGTTATACCATCATTTCTTCCAGAATTTTAAGGAATGCGCCCCCAAATGTCAACTCCCCGACACCTTCTGTCGCATAAACCGGAACGCTTCCGATGGTTTTCTCATTCAGCCGGTAAATGACTTCTCCGATCTGGTCGCCTTTCTTTACCGGGGCAGTCTGTTTCTGTATCTGTACCTCTTTTTCCACGGCAGACAGATCTGATCCACTGGTATCCACATACCGGAAGCCCTCCAGCGTCTCTCCCTTTGCCTTCTCCTGCATTCCATGTTTCACTTCGGCGTACACAATTTTTTCCAGTGCCTTTTCATCCTGGTAAATACTGCATTTCCCAAAGCCATAGTTTAACATGGCAATGGCATCCTTTATCCGTGTCTTAGAATCCGGCTCTGCCATCACAACCGCAATCATATTGACCCCGTCTTTTCTTGCCGTTGCAGACAGGCAGAACTTCGCACCGCTTGTGGATCCGGTCTTCAGTCCGGTTGCGTATTCATACTGCCGGATCAGTTTGTTGGTATTACTCAGTCCGAATTCACTGCTGCCCTTTGCCGTAGTGTGGGTAATATTTTCCATCCAGATCGTTGAGTAATCCTCGATCTGTGGATACTTCGTGATCAGCTCCCGTGACATCAGTGCAATGTCTCTCGCTGTCGTCAGATGCCCTTCCGTGTCCAGTCCATTGCAGTTGACAAAATGGGTATTCGTCATTCCAAGCCCTGCCGATCTCTGATTCATCTTTTCCACAAAAGCCGGTTCACTCCCGGCAATCTTTTCTGCCATCGCCACGCAGGCATCATTGGCACTTGCCACAGCAATGCACTTGATCATTGTATCCACAGTCTGCTTCTCACCAGCTTCCAGAAACACCTGGGATCCACCCATCGATGCAGCGTACTCAGAAGTTGTGACTTCGGTATCCGGCGTGATCGTTCCGTCTGCCAGTGCATCAAAGATCAGAAGCAGCGTCATAACCTTTGTCACACTCGCCGGGGGCTTTTTCTCATCCGCATTTTTTTCTAAGAGAACCTGACCTCCGGAAGCTTCCATAATAACTGCGGACTCAGCAGATAGTTCCAGACCGGTCAGATTGCCCGAATTGTCTCTGTTCGTCTGCTCCGGATCCTCCTGCCGGATCACATCCTGCATAGCTTTCGGTCTTTCTCCCGGCTCGAAAATATCTGCCGCCCGGACCGGGATCCCATATACGGTCTGCACGCACAGAACCATGCCAAGCAGACCTGCCAGAAATTTGCGCATCATAAGACTCCTTTTTTCCATCCATCGATACTATATAAATAAGCCTTCTGACAGGAAAATAGAACCTTTCTTTACACTTCCCGGTTCATTTTTTCGCCTTCCTCATTGAACCAGTCCATTGCCTGACAGATTCCTTCTTCTGCAAATGGGAATTCTCTCTTTGTGATCTTTTCCTGTGGAATCTTATCATAAATAAACGGTCCTTCCCAGATACTTCCGACAAGAATCGTTTCTGAATTTTCCTCATCGGTCTTTTTTTCTTCTTTCGCCAGGCGATAATTCATTTTTCCCATACTTCCGTTAAATTTCGCTTTTTTATAAAAATTCAGCGGAAAAAGCTGCATTCTTTCTAACATATTTTTCACCTCAAAAACCGGCACAGAAACTTGGGGATTTCTGTGCCGGTACTCTATTTTTTATACAATTATATCAATAAGTCGGAGGAATGTCTATACTATGCAGTCTTCTGATCTACCTCATATTTTGCAGCAGCTTCGTTGATTGCATCTCTCATGATCTCGATTGCCTGATCTACGTGTTCTTTTGCAAGGATCAGTGGCGGGATCATACGGTTTACGCTGTCGCCGATCGCTGTGATCAGAAGTCTTCTTCTGAAGCATGCCCATTTTACTTCAAGAGCGATCGGAATATCGTATTCGCATCCTACCAGAAGTCCTTTTCCTCTTGCTTCTTTTACATGTGGAAGCTCTGCAAGTTTTTCTTTCATGTATTCACCCATTACTTTTGCATTTCCACTTAAATCTCTGTCGAGGATTTCAGAAATGGAAGCAAGAGATGCGGCACATGCAAGTGGATGTCCACCGTATGTAGAGCCATGTGTTCCTGATGTAAATACTGCAGCTACTTCTTCGCTTGCGCAGCATGCACCGATCGGCATTCCGCCTCCCATAGCTTTTGCCATCGTTACACAGTCAGGTTTTACACCATATCCCATGAATGCCATTGGAGATCCTGTACGTCCCCATCCAGTCTGTACTTCATCGAGAAGGAGAAGCATACCTCTTTCATCACAGAGTTTACGAAGTCCTTCGATAAATTCCTGTGTTGCCGGATGTACACCACCTTCGCCCTGTACCGGCTCGATCATGATCGCGATCGTGTTATCTGTTACTTTTGACTTGAAATCTTCAAGGTTGTTATATTCTGCGTAGGAGAATCCCGGAAGCATCGGTTTGAATCCAAGCTGGCATGCGTTATCCGGCTGTCCTGTTGCAGAAAGTGCTCCGTATGTTCTTCCGTGGAAACCATTGATTGCTGTTACGATATGGTAATGTTCCGGGCCATATTTTTCAACGCCGTATTTTCTTGCCATCTTGATCATACATTCGTTGGCTTCTGTTCCTGAGTTCTGGAAGAAAATCTTATCCATTCCGATCGTGTCACAGATCTTCTTTGCGAGAAGTGCCTGTGGAATTGTGTATGGGTAATTGAATGTATGCATGATGTCATCAAGCTGGTCTTTTACTGCTGCGACAACCTTCGGATTTCTGTTACCTGGTGTATTTACGGCAACTCCACCATAAAAGTCGAGGTAAGCTACCCCTTTTTCATCGTAGAGATACATACCTTCTGCACGTTCTGCGATAAAATCATATCTTGCATAGGTTTCTACCATATATTTTTTTACAATGTCCTTTAATTCTTCTGCTGTGAGTCCTGTGTCTTTGAGTTTCATAAGAATCTCCTCGCTTTCCTTCTTTTGATCATATACTACTTCATGCTATTCGTTCCGGACTTCGAATAAAAATGTGTAAAAGAATGTGCCTTTTGTTTAGCAGGAAATCTCTTCGGAATTTACCGCTAAACAAAAAGACGCCATGTACTAACTGTACATGACGTCCTTGTCGTTTACAAGACACAGTATAGACCACGGTCTATGGTTTTGTCAACAACAATTATGTCAAAAAATTATCTTTCATTTTGTCTTTTGCTTGTTCAATCTGCTGTATTTGTTCCTCATCCATGCTTTCCTGAAGATTCTCTTTCTTCTGGCGATAAATTGTCGCGGAAAAATCCATAATGTATCCAATCAGAATCAGATTGCCAATTGCACGCCCTGCACGAACCGGTATCATGGCAACAAACGCTGCAACTATGTTCTGCAGGAACATAAAAAGGAACAACGTATAGAATCCCCATGCGATCGAACTCTCCAGACAGATGATCCCCCTGTAGTTAAATGGCTTCTCATGGTAATCCCACCAGATCTCACCGAAAATGCGCTTCATCACAAGTGCCGTCAGAAATTCCAACGTCGTTGCAAGAAACGATCCCAGGAAAAACAGCAGTATACTATTGTCGCTATACGGACGTAATATAAAAAACACCGTAAGAGCACCAAACCCGTAGATCGGGCAAAACGGACCTTTTGCAAATCCCCTGTTCGTAATCTTATGATTACAAAATGACATATAGATGGATTCCACCAGCCATCCCATCATGCTGTAAGTCAGAAACCACATCACAACCTCATATCCATCTATTCCAAATATTATCCTATTCCACCACATAAAATTTTCCTGTAAAAATGGAGGGTTTATGAATCATAAACCCTCCATTATTGTTCTGCACATATTAGTTATATTTACGTTTTCTAGCAGCTTCAGATTTCTTTTTACGTCTAACGCTTGGTTTTTCGTAATGTTCTCTTTTGCGAATCTCCTGCTGAATTCCTGCTTTGGCACAGTTTCTTTTGAATCTGCGTAAAGCACTATCTAACGTTTCGTTTTCTTTAACGATTACATTTGACATAGTCTCACACCTAACCTCCCCTCCAGCCTGGTATTGTGCATCATACGACTGTTCGGGTATATTTATTGCACTACATTAGATTATATCATATTTTTCATCTCAGTCAAGAATTTTTTGAAAAATAGGAAAAATATGCATAAATCTGTCATTTTCCGGCATTATTTTATCTGTTCTGCCAGTACCTCTTTGACTTTTGCAAGGGCATCCGGGATTCCAGCCGGGTTCTTTCCGCCAGCCTGTGCCATGTTCGGACGTCCACCGCCGCCACCACCTACACAGGAAGCGATTGCCTTGATCAGGTTGCCTGCGTGAGCCCCCTTCTTCATTGCTTCATCTGTTGCTGTAGCCATCAGGCTTACCTTGCCGTTCGCGCTGGATGCGATCACGACCACGCCTTCTCCGATCTTCTCCTTGAGCTGGTCTCCAAGGTCACGCAGTCCGTTCATGTCCATATCTTCTACGCTGACAGCAATCACTTTTACGCCGGCTACTTCTTCTACCTGATCCATCACATCACCCATGGCATCTTTCGCAAGCTTGCTCTTCAGGCTTTCTACTTCACTGTGAAGTTCTTTGTTCTCAGTCTGAAGATGTGCGATCTTCTCAGATACAGTATCCGGAGTTGCTTTCAGGAGCTTGGCTGCTTCATGAAGCAACTGTTCCAGTTCTCCATAATAATCCATCAGTCCTTTGGATGTAAGTGCTTCGATACGGCGTACCCCTGCTGCCACACCACTTTCAGACAGGATCTTGAATGCTCCGATCTCGCTTGTATTGGCAACATGTGTACCACCGCAGAACTCAATAGAGTAATCTCCCATATTTACAACACGGACGATGTCGCCGTATTTCTCACCGAACAGAGCCTGTGCTCCGGTCTTTCTTGCTTCTTCGATCGGCATGTTCTTAATGACAACCGGCAGAGATCCGGAAATGCTTTCATTTACCATATCTTCTACTTTCTGCAGTTCTTCCGGTGTCATTGCAGAGAAATGAGAGAAGTCGAAACGAAGTCTCTTGTCGTCTACATAAGATCCGGACTGTTCTACATGTGTACCAAGTACGGTACGGAGTGCTTTCTGAAGCAGATGGGTCGCACTGTGGTTTCTTGCACAAAGCACACGTCTCTGCGAATCAACGGTCAGAGTAACCTGATCTCCAACCTTCATCATACCCTTTGCCATATAACCGATATGACCGATCTTGCCACCAAGCATCTTCTTCACATCTTCCACAACAAATTCACCGTCACCGCATTTGATCACACCGTGGTCGGCTTCCTGTCCACCGCTTGTTGCATAGAACGGAGTCTCATCTACAAAGATGGTTCCTCTCTCACCGTCAGAAAGAGCGTCTACGATCTCATCTTCTGTGGTAAGTACCGTAATCTTCGATTCATATTCCAGATGCTCGTATCCGACAAACTTAGAAGTTACAGACGGATCGATGGATTCGTATACGGTTGCATCTGCTCCCATGTAGTTCGTTGCCTTACGTGCTTTTCTTGCAGTCTGGCGCTGAACTTCCATTGCGGCTTTAAATCCCTCTTCATCAATATCCATACCTTCTTCTTCCAGAATCTCTTTGGTAAGATCGATCGGGAATCCATAGGTATCATATAATTTGAACGCATCTTCTCCGGACAGAGTCTTTGTTCCTTCTTCTGCCATCTTTTCTTTCATCTCATTCAGAATGACAAGCCCCTGGTCGATGGTCTTCTCAAACTGCTCTTCTTCCTTGCGGATGACATTCATGATAAAGTCTTTCTTTTCTTCCAGCTCCGGATATCCGTCTTTAGAGCCTTCGATCACTGTTGCAGCAAGATCTGTAAGGAATCCCGGTGCAATGTTCAGAAGTCTTCCGTGACGGCATGCACGGCGGAGAAGACGGCGAAGAACATATCCTCTTCCTTCATTAGACGGCATAATACCATCAGAGATCATGAAAGTTACAGAACGCACATGGTCTGTGATTACACGCAGAGATACGTCTGTGCTTTCATTATCTCCATAAGATACTCCAGCGATCTCACATACCTGGTCACGCAGTGCTTTTAAAGTATCAATATCGAACATAGAGTCTACATCCTGTACGATACATGCAAGTCTCTCAAGTCCCATACCGGTATCAATATTCTTCTGCTTCAGTTCGCTGTAGTTTCCATGTCCATCATTGTCGAACTGTGAAAATACGTTGTTCCAGATCTCCATATAACGGTCACATTCGCAGCCTACTGTACATCCCGGTTTACCACATCCGTATTTTTCTCCACGGTCATAGTAAATCTCTGAACACGGACCGCACGGACCTGATCCATGCTCCCAGAAGTTGTCTTCTTTTCCGAAACGGAAAATTCTCTCCGGTGCAATACCAATCTCTTCGTTCCAGATCTTCCATGCCTCATCATCGTCTTCATATACGGACGGGTACAGACGATCCGGATCCAGTCCAACCACTTCTGTCAGGAATTCCCATGACCAGTGGATCGCTTCTGTCTTAAAGTAATCACCGAATGAGAAGTTACCAAGCATTTCAAAGAAAGTACCGTGACGTGCAGTCTTTCCTACGTTCTCGATATCTCCTGTACGGATACATTTCTGACAGGTTGTCACACGGCGTCTCGGTGGGATCTCCTGTCCTGTAAAATATGGTTTCAGCGGTGCCATTCCTGAATTGATCAGCAGAAGGCTGTTATCATTGTGCGGCACCAGCGAAAAGCTTTTCATTTTTAAATGACCTTTGCTCTCAAAAAAGTCAAGAAACATGCGTCTAAGTTCGTTAACTCCGTAAGCTTTCATCTTTATCCTCCTCGCTTCTATCAGCTAAATTCTAATTATAAAGAGATTTTGATGGCTTGTCAATATAATGAAATTTAAAAAGGAACCGCATTTTCTGCGATTCCTTCTTTTTTCCATTCTACTTAGTCTCTGAATTCTTTGCGTCTTTTCTTTCGCGAAGCTTCTTGCCTGCAAAAACCCCTCCGACCGCAAACACTCCGATAAAGAGCATCTTCAATACCGTAGAGATCAGTGTTGAAAAAAATGTCATCTTGTCATGCCTCCCATGCTATCATTTTCTTTTCTCCTTGATTTATGCATATTATAGCATATACAAAAAAATTTTCCAAACTTTTTTAGCATTTTCACATACAATTTCGACCTTTTGTATCTGCCTTGCAGTTCCTACTCCACCATGCTAAAAAATTTCTGCGCATAGTGTACAGACTGCATGGCATCTTTTCCATAGAAATCTGCCCCGATCATATCCGCGTAATCCTGGTTCAGAACAGCCCCGCCTACCATGACTTTGCAGTCCGGTTTTTTCTCTCTTAAGAGTTTGATCGTCTCTTCCATGCTGACTACAGTTGTGGTCATCAGCGCACTTAAGCCTACCAAAGTGACATTCTCCTCAACTGCTTTTTCTACGATTGCCTCCGGCGGTACATCCTTTCCGAGATCGATCACATCAAAACCATAATTTTCAAGAAGAACTTTCACTATATTCTTTCCGATATCATGGATATCACCTTTTACGGTAGCAAGGATGATCTTCTCCTTCTTTTCTTCTTCCTGTCCGGATGAAGCAAGCACATCCTTGATAACTGCAAAGGCAATCTTCGCAGCATCCGCACTCATCAGAAGCTGCGGAAGGAAGACGGTTCCCTTTTCAAAACCTTCACCGACTACATTGAGTGCCGGGATCAGTTCCTCCTGGATGATATCCAGCGGTTCCCTCGTACCGATCAGGTCACGGGTGATATGATGCGCCTCTTCTTTCAGCCCTCTCTCGATTGCATATTTGAGTGTCATCTCAACGCCTGCAGCTTTTGGTGCATTTCCGGCTGCTGCAGCTGCCTGCGATGCCTGGACTGTCACCGTCTCTGTGGTTCCCGCATAAGTACTGATATAATTCGTACAATTTTCATCAAAGCCCATCAGTGCATTATAAGAACGATAAGCTTTCATCATATCTTCTGAGGATGGATTGATGATTCCTGCCGTCAGTCCGTTCTGCATTGCCATCGCATAGAAATAGCTGTTGACAATCGGGCGCCTTGGAAGTCCAAAAGAAATATTCGATACTCCAAGAACGGTTCTGACCCCGAATTCTTCCCGTACTCTCTTCAATGCTTCCAAGGTAACCTTTGCCCCGTCCTTTTCCGAACTGATGGTCATGGTCAGCACATCGATCACGATATCTTTCTTGTCGATTCCGTATTTGGCTGCTTCGTTGATGATCTTACCTGCAACACGCACACGGCCTTCTGCATCCTTCGGAATCCCCTCTTCATCAATGGTCAGTCCGACAACCACACCGCCATATTTCCGGACCAGAGGAAAGACTTCGTCCATAGAAACCTGCTTTCCGTTTACAGAGTTGATCATCGGCTTTCCATTGTAGATACGCATTGCACGTTCCATAGCCTTTCCATCTACTGTGTCAATCTGAAGTGGAAGACTGGTCACGCTCTGCAGTTCTTTTACAACTTTTTCCATCATGGCAACTTCGTCAATATCCGGAAGTCCTACATTGACATCCAGAATGTGCGCGCCCTTATCCTGCTGCGTGATCGCTTCTTTCAAAATGTAGTCCATATCTTCATTTTTCAGTGCTTCTTTGAATTTTTTCTTTCCAGTCGGGTTGATTCTTTCCCCGATGATACGCGGCATATCATCCAGGATCACAGCCTGTCCATAAGAAGATACGATCGTATCATGCTTTTTCTCGATCTCGCGCAGCGGAAGATCTTTGCATTCTTCCACCAGCTTTTTAATATGCTCCGGTGTCGTTCCGCAGCATCCGCCGATCACACAGGCTCCTTCTTTTACAACCTCCTGCATGATCCGGGCAAACTCATCCGGCTCTACATCGTAATACGTTTCCCCGTTCTTCTGCTTCGGAAGTCCGGCATTTGGCTTCACAATGATCGGAAGGGAGGTATATCTTCTTAAATCGTTTAGGATTGGAAGCATCTGTTTCGGCCCAAGTCCACAGTTCAGCCCCAGTGCATCTACGCGGAGTCCTTCCAGCATTGCCACAACAGAAAGGACATCCCCGCCTGTCAGAAGCTTTCCTCTTTCATCAAAGATCATGGTTACAAATACCGGAAGAGAAGAATTTTCTTTTGCTGCAAGAATGGCTGCCTTTACTTCATAGGTGTCACTCATGGTCTCGATATGGATCAGGTCTGCACCGTACTTTTCTCCATAGCGGACGGCTTCTGCAAATGCTTCATAAGCATCATCAAAATCCAGATCTCCCATTGGTTTCAATAGCTTTCCGGTCGGTCCCATATCCAGTGCCACATAAGTCTCTTTTCCAATCTGCTCTCCTGCTCTTTTTGCATTTGCAATCCCTGCACGGATCACTTCTTCAACCGTATATCTGTCATCATGAAATTTGCAGACATTAGCGCCAAAGGTATTTGCAAGAACCACATCACTTCCTGCTTCGTAATATCTGCGGTGAATCGCTTCCACCTTTTCCGGATGTTCGATGTTCCAGGTCTCCGGAAGTTCTCCCGGTGCAAGTCCTTCTGCCTGCAGAAGAGTTCCCATTCCTCCATCTAAAAATAAAAGTTCTTTTCCCAAACGTTCTCTGATATTCATACCCTACGCTCCTTAATTTCTTCTGTAAATGCAGTCCTTCTTCTCACACACTTCGCAGCCTTTGATGTGACATTTTTCCTCCGTATCACTGATCCCAATGATTGCAGTCACCGATTTTGTCGGTGTGAGCATATAGCTGTCTGTCATGGTAAGTCCGATCTTCTTTGCCGTATCCAGCATCCGTAGGATATCGTCCTGATGATGGATATCAAAATCACCGTATCCCGGACTGAATCTCGGTCTGAGCCATTTATTCTGTGCTTTTAACTCTTCTCCGATCGAAAGCTGCAGATCGTCACAGTACTCCTCCAGATATGCAGCTGCACATGCCTGCAATACGACAGATTTCGCCATATCTGTCAGTGAATAACGTTTCATCAGTATATCGACACTGGTACCGAGTGTTGCGCCAAATACAACTGCCTCTTTGCAACCTCTGAGATTCTTTCCGAGACTTCTGCTTTTAATATTCATTTTTCCGATCGTCACCTGGTCTTCTCCTGTAACTTTACAGTCAAAAATGCGATAGACGGATTTTGCCTGCGTAGTCTGATCGAGCTCCCCGAAGGAAACATCGATCAGCGCAAGCGTCTGTTCATCTACCGCATGTCTTCCATATCCCAGATAACGAATTGCTTCTTTCGTTCTGGCATCTGTCATCTTTCTTATGTTCCTTTATTTTACGATTTCTGAAAGGTTCTGCATGATTGCAGCAGCTACTTCCGGTTTATTCATCGAATATACGTGGATATTGCGGACTCCATTTGCGATCAGGTCAATGATCTGGTCGGTCGCATATACAATTCCCGCCTGCTTCATCGCTGCCGGATCATCTCCAAAATAGTCTACGATCGCACGGAATCTCTGCGGAACAGCAGTTCCTGAAAGGGCACAGCTTCTTGCGA
This sequence comes from Coprococcus sp. AF102-57, assembly GCF_027686195.1. Lineage (NCBI taxonomy): Bacteria > Bacillati > Bacillota > Clostridia > Lachnospirales > Lachnospiraceae > Coprococcus > Coprococcus sp. AF102-57. Next base: position 97,649 of record NZ_JAQCSY010000010.1, read on the forward strand.
GCTGCTTTTTCGTTGTGATCGGCATGATTCCCGGAAGCACCGGTATCATGATTCCCTGTTCACGGATACGATACAGAAAATTATAGAAAATATCATTATTGAAAAACATCTGTGTGGTAATAAAATCCACTCCACAATCTACCTTTTCTTTGAGATAACGGATATCATCTTTCTTGTGTTCCATCTCTACATGTCCTTCCGGATAGCATGCAGCTCCGATGCAGAAGTCTCCCATTTTTTTGATGTCTTCGATCAGTTCACAGGCATGAGAATACTGTCCCGGAAGCGGGAACTGTCCATCCTGCGGGATATCTCCTCTGAGTGCAAGGATATTCTCAATCCCTTCTTTCTGAAGCTGTCCGATAACCTTATGTACCTCTTCCTTGGTTGAGGACACACAGGTCAGATGTGCAAGTGCCGGAATCTTCAGGTCATTCTTGATATGACTTGCAATCTTAACCGTATTCTTACTGGTTCCACCACCGGCTCCATAGGTAACACTGATAAATGACGGGGTAAGTTCTGCGATCCCATCCGTTGCTTTTAACACGGATTCAAAGCCCGCATCCGTCTTCGGTGGAAACACTTCAAAGGAAATATGTACTCCGTCTGCTTTAATTTTGTCTATAATCCTCATAATGAATGTTTCTCCTCTGTAAAATTTTCATTTCATGATACCATATTTTCCGGTAAATTACCAGAATGCATTTTACATATTTTCGTAAAGTTCTTCGTAAAGCTTGGCTGAATTCTTCCATGAGAAGTCTTTTTCCATACCACGCTCTACAATCTTGTTCCAGTCACGCTTCTTGTCATAGTAAATCTGTTCTGCATATCTTACAGTTGCAAGCATCTCATGCGCATTGTAATTGGTGAAGCTGAATCCGGTTCCGGTCTTCTCGTACTCATTGTAAGCTTCTACAGTATCTTTGAGTCCGCCTGTCTCTCTTACGATCGGCACCGTACCATATCTCAGACTCATCAGCTGGCTCAGTCCACATGGTTCAAATAATGACGGCATCAAGAATGCATCACAGGATGCATAGATCTTGTGAGACATCGGCTCTGAATAATAGATCTGTGCAGATACCTTATCCGGATACTTCCATGCGAAATGACGGAACATGTTCTCGTATCTCTCATCTCCGGTACCGAGTACGACGATCTGAACCGCATCCTGGCAAAGTTCATCCATCACACAGTCGATCAGGTCAAACCCCTTCTGGTCGGTCAGTCTGGATACGATACCGATCATCATACGGTGCGGATCTCTCTCCAGTCCGAGTTCTTCCTGCAGCGCCATTTTATTTTTCACTTTCTCCTTGCGGAAGTTTTCGACAGAGTAAGTTCTTGCAATGTTGGTATCTGTTGCCGGATTAAAATCACCGTAATCAATACCATTGACAATTCCTGACAGGCAGTTTGATCTTGCCTGCATCAGTCCTTCCAGCTTCTCCCCGTAAAACGGTGTCTTGATCTCTTCCGCGTAACTGCTACTTACCGTTGTCACACGGTCAGCGTAGACAATTCCGCCTTTCAGATAGTTGGCATCGTCATATGCTTCCAGCTTATCCGGTGAGAAATAGTATGCCGGAAGTCCGGTGATATCCATAACCGTCTTCTTATCCCAGATACCCTGGAATTTGAGGTTATGTATGGTGATCACAGTCTTGATTCCACGGAAAAACTCATTGTTATAGCGGAAATTATCCAGATAAATCGGAACAAGCCCGGTCTGCCAGTCATGACAGTGAATGATATCCGGTCTGAAATCCAGAAGTGGCAGTGCACTTAAGGCTGCTTTTGAAAAGAATGCAAACTTCTCAATATCGTATGCAATATCACCATATGGCTGCGAACCATTAAAATAATATTCATTGTCTATGAAATAAAAAGTGATTCCTTCGTACTGAAGTTCAAGAAGCCCTACATACTGCTGTCTCCAGTTCAGATCCATATAGAAATGAAGTCTGTAAGAAAGTTTATCTTTCCATTCGTCTTTCATGCACATATACTTTGGAAGCATAACACGTACATCGTATTTGTTCTTATCAAAATATTTTGGTAGTGATCCCACTACATCGGCTAATCCTCCTGTTTTGATAAACGGAACTGATTCAGATGACACAAATAATACTTTTTTCATTTAACACCCTCCTTACTCTCGCGGCTTATTTATAATTATACCGCAATTTCATCCGTTTGAAAAGAATTATCTGCGCTTTGATTTCAGTCTGATCGTGTCTGCGACCAGAGCAATAAATTCAGAATTGGTCGGTTTTCCTTTCCCGTTACTTACTGTGTAACCGAAAAGAGCTTCTAAGGTATCCAGCTTTCCCCTGCTCCATGCAACCTCGATCGCATGGCGGATCGCCCGTTCAACACGGCTCGATGTGGTCTGGTTCTTTTTCGCGACTGTCGGATACAGGATCTTTGTGATCGCATTTAAAACTTCCATATCGTCAACCGCCATCAGAATGGAATCCCTCAAATAATGATACCCTTTTATATGTGCCGGGATTCCGATTTCATGGAGCAGTTCTGTCACCTGTGTTTCCAGGTCCTCCTCAGAAGGTTCCGCATATACGGTATAATCTGTGTAAGGCGCTACACTCTTTTCCGCATGTCCGGAGCTTTTGATCCGCTGAAGGATTGTTTCATTGCGAAATGGTTTCAGGATGTAGTAGGCTGCTCCTTTTTCGAAGGCATCTTCCGTGATCCTCTCCTGTCCAATCGCAGTTACAATAATAAAATTCGGCTGTTTCTTTACTGTTTTATCTGCGCCTATCATTTCCATCACACTGATTCCATCCATTTTCGGCATAATTAGGTCAAGAAGTACAACGTCAGGCTGTTTATCTCTTATAATGTGATAAATATCTTCTCCGTTCCTGGCTTTTCCCACCAGTTTGAGATCTTTATCACTTTCTACAATTTCTCCTAGTAAATTCAACATTCTTTCGTTATCGTCAGCAATCGCTACATTCAGTTTTTCCATAAAGCCTTTCCCCTCCTTAAAGTGACAATTTGCACTGGAATGGAACCTATTATAACCTTCTGTATTCTGCGAATACAAGCAAATGGTGTCGCAGAAATCTGACAAGGTTCGCATATTTCAATCTTTTTTCAGATTTTCCAGCATGTTTTCGATAAATATTCCGTATCCTTTTGTCGCATCCTGTACGAAAACATGTGTTACTGCGCCTATAATCTTTCCATTCTGCATAATGGGGCTTCCACTCATTCCCTGCACAATCCCACCGGTCAGTTTAAGTAACCGTTTGTCAGTAACCTGAATTTCAATCCCCTTATTCACCTCCCTGGCATCCAGGTCAACTTTTGTGATTCTGACTGTATAATCTTCTGTCTTTCCGCTTACCGCACAGCGGATATACGCCTTTCCGACCTGAATTTCTTCCTTTGCCACAGCCGGATAAGCTTCTTTGCTGTCAAATATTCTCTCAATCCTGTCTAATTTCCCATAAATCCCTGTCTCTGTGTTTGTAGTAATCGAACCTAAAATATTGTAATGATTGTAGACAATGATCCCTTCCATCCCTCCGGGATTTCCGTTCTCACCTTTTTTAATATTCTGAATGCTGGTATCATATAATCTTCCCGTTGACATTTCGATCAGTTTGCCGGTATCTACATCATGTATTCCATGTCCCAACGCACCGTATTCACTATCTGCATTCAGAAAAGTGATTGTGCCGAGTCCCTGCGCGTTATCACGCACCCAGATTCCAAGTTTATATGCCCCGCCTTCATCTTTTGTCGGATGAAGTTGTACATCAATATACACTTTTTTTCGACGAATGTGTAAGACAACGGACTTATTCGATAATTTTTTAACCCGTTCGATAAGCTCAGATTTATTATAAATACTGTCAGAATCAACTCCGACAATATAATCTCCCTCCTTCACCAGATGCTTCGCCGGATTCACACCGATCCCATCTTTTCCCTTAATTTCCTGCGTCCCCAGCACCATCACGCCATCCGTCTCCATATAGATCCCAACCGGCATCCCTCCCGGAATCAGAAGGTTTCCCGAAAGTTCACTGACCGAAGCCTCCCTCTCCGCTTTCTCAGCCCGCCATTCCCTGTAGCAATAGCCGCCTCCTATAACCACGATTACCGCTAATAACACACTTAACATTTTCCGATAACTTCTAACCGACATTGCACACCCCTTTTTCCTCCCTAAAATTCCGCAAAAAATAAGGCAGGATTTTTTCTCCTGCCTCTAGTATGTGCTCAATCTTATTTTTTCAAACCGGATGCCAGAATTTTCATCTCCCGTGCGTTTTTCAGCACCGCATCCGTAATCTTTGCGCCTCCAAGGATCCTTCCCAGCTCCTGCACAGATTCTTCCCCGTCAAGCTGCCGGATCTTGGTCTTTGTCATCTGATCTTCCACCCGTTTTTCAATCAGGTAATGAGTATCTGCCATTGCAGCGATCTGTGCCAGATGCGTAATGCAGATCACCTGATGTTTCCTGCCGATCAGGCACATCTTCTCGGAAACCTTCTGTGCGGTACGACCGCTGATCCCCACATCGATCTCATCAAAGATCAGTGTCTCGATCTCATCTTTATCCGCCATGACTGCCTTGATCGCAAGCATGATGCGGGAAAGTTCACCGCCGGATGCCACAGTTGCAAGCGGTCTTGTCGGTTCACCCGGATTCATGGAGATCATAAATTCCACCTCATCCGTTCCTTCTACTGTGTACCCGGAGGTTTTTGAAAACCGAATTTCAAAGCAGACATCCAGGAAATTCAGATCCTGAAGTCCTTCTGCGATCTTTGCCTGCAAAAGCTTTGCCTCTTTTTTACGGATCTTCGACAGACCCTCGCATTCTTTTTGCAGACGTTCCTCTGATTTTTTCAGTTTTCCCTTTAATTCATTTAAATATTCATCATAATTTTTTAAAATCAGGAGGCGCTCCTCGTCATCCGCCTTATGCTGCAGGATTGCCTCTGCCGAATCTCCGTATTTGACCTTCAGATGATTGATCTGGTTCAGCCGGCTCTCCGTCTCATAGAACTGTTCCGGTTCAAAGGAAAGACTGTCCAGATAACAGCGAAGCTCGCGCCCGGAATCCCCGATCAGATTCTCCACTTCGACCAGCTGTTCATACAGTTCTCCCGATTTGTCATCATGTTCTGCCGCCACAGCCGCCGCACGTACTGCCCGTCCGATCGCTTCTGCCGCACTTATACCGCCTTCTCCTGCTGTATACAGATACGCCTCTTCCAGATTCTCTGCGATTCTTTTTCCCTGCATCATCCGCCGGTAATCTTCTTCTACCGACTGGCATTCTGCCGCAGTGATTCCTGCATTTTCAATCTCATCAATCTCAAATTCAAGAAAAGAAATCTCTTTGGCTCTCTCAGCCTCGTCTTTATCGGCTTCCTTAAGTTCTTTTTCCAGCCGACGGTATTCCCTGTATGAATCCGCCACTTTTTTCTTCCATTCTCCGGCTTCTTTTGCAAATGCATCCAGAATTGCCAGATGATTTTTTTTATATAACAGTGACTGATGCTCATGCTGCCCGTGAATATCGATCAGAACCTGGGCTGCTTCCTTTAGCCGCCCCAGTGTCACAGTCTCTCCATTGATCCGGCTCACACTTCGGTTTCCGTTAAACCGTCTGGTGATAATGATCTGCCCTCCGTCCGGCGAAAGATCCATCTCTTCCAGCTTCCGTACCGTTTCCGGATTTTCCACATAAAAGGTCAGTTCTACAAGTCCCTTATCGGCTCCCTTACGAAGCATATCTGCTGAATATCTTCCGCCCAGGGCAAGACTGACAGTCCCCAGGATAATTGATTTTCCGGCACCGGTTTCCCCTGTCAGGATATTAAGTCCACCAGAGAAATCCACTTCCGCCTCATCGATTAGCGCCAGATTTTTTACATGCAAATTTTGTAACATTCTTTCTCCTGTCTATTGTTCCAGTAGTTTCTTGATCTTTTCCATCAGTAGAATCGTATCATCCACGGTCCGCACAGCGCACATGATCGTATCATCCCCGGCAATACAGCCAACGATCTCATTCCAGTTCATCGCATCCAGTGCCGCAGCCACCGCCATCGCCATACCGGATACCGTTTTCAGTACCAGAATATTCTGAGCCATATCCATAGAGCTGAATCCATCCCTCAAAATGCGCACATATTTTTCAGTCATTCCGTTCTGTGCACTCTGGAGTACCGCATATTTCTGCCTGCCGTTTTCTGCCGGAACCTTGGTGAGCTTTAAGTCGCGGATGTCTCTGGATACCGTTGCCTGCGTCACTTTAAATCCCGCTTCATTCAGATACTCGGCAAGCTCATCCTGTGTCTCAATCTGATATTTGTTGATCAATTCTACAATTTTGGCATGTCGGTTTACTTTCATCTTCTAGTTTCCTTTCATCTTTTCACGTAATGTTTCCAGAAAGCTCACTTTGCTGAGTTTTATGATTTTTGCTGTCTCCCACGCCTTTTTGATCCGAATCCGGTCACCGGTATGAAGCGGGACTTCATCCGCACCATCATATGCAATCACTGCTTCCTCGATCTGATTTTCCCGTTTTGCACCAATCTCGATCACGATCTCATCTTTGTCCGAGAAAACGATACTGCGGGAATTGAGTGCATGCGAGCAGATCGGTGTCACAACGATCAATGACGCTGTCGGCTCCACGATCGGTCCTCCTGCAGACAGATTGTACGCAGTAGAACCCGTTGGTGTGGACACGATCAATCCGTCCGCATCATAGGAGTTCAGAAACTCTCCGTTAACATAGAGATTAAAATGAACAATCTTCATGCTGCCGGATCTCGTCATGACAATATCATTGAGTGCCACATCCCTTACATTGCGGTATGCAGCGGATCCATACAGCATCATCCTCTCTTCAATCGTATAATTGCCCTCTACGAGCTGTTTTACAGCCTCTTCTACATTCTGCACCTCTACCTCGGTCAGATAGCCAAGGGTGCCCATATTGATTCCAAGCATCGGAAGATCCCGCCCGAACAGACGTCTGGATGCCTGGATAAAGGTTCCATCTCCGCCTACCGTCAACACACAATCAATATCCTTTGGGATCTTGATCTTTGAAAAATTTCCTTCTTCCGGCTGCTCTTCCAGATAACATTTCTTCCCGTAGGATTCAATGCATTTTTTTATTTTCACGGTGATCTTCCGGTTTGCATCCTTCATATCATTCGTGATAATGTAAAACTTTTCCATGTCTTTTTATTTCTTCTCCTCAGCCGGATCCTTTTTCGCAAGTGTGTCAAAAGCAGCATCGACAGTCCCCCGAATGTCTACGCTCTCCACAATCCTTGCCTCTTCCTCCGGCCTTTTTTTCAGATGTACCAGATACTCGATATTCCCTTCCGGTCCTTTGATCGGTGAAAATTCAAGTGCTGCTACTTCAAAGCCGATCGATACTGCATAATCGGTTACTTTTTCGATGACCTCGATATGGGTACTCTTTTCCCTTACCACACCTTTTTTCCCAACCTTCTCACGTCCGGCTTCAAACTGTGGCTTGATCAACGCAACGATCTCTCCGTTCTCTTTCAGGTAATTGCGGATTGGGAGAAGTACCTTCGTCAGCGAAATAAAAGAAACATCAATTGATGAAAAATCAATCGGTTCTCCCAGATCTTCCGGCTGTACATAACGGATGTTGGTCTTTTCCATGCAGACCACTCTTTCATCCTGACGTAATTTCCAGTCCAGCTGACCATGTCCCACATCGATGGCAAACACCTTGACTGCTCCATTTTGCAGCATGCAGTCTGTAAATCCTCCTGTCGAAGATCCCACATCGGTACATACCTTTCCTTCCATGGATACATCAAAATTCTTCATCGCCTTTTCCAGCTTAAGTCCTCCTCGGCTGACATACGGAAGTGCATGTCCACGGACTTCGATCTGAACCTCTTCCGGAAAGGAAGTTCCCGCTTTGTCCTCTCTCTGTCCATCCACGAATACATTACCGGACATGATGATCGCTTTTGCCTTTTCTCTGGAGGATGCCAGATTTCTCTTTACAAGTAATACATCCAACCGTTCTTTCATTCTCTATCAATCCCTCCTGCTCTCTTCTGCTATATATGCAGTGATAATCCTGGCCACGCAGGATTCAATATCCAGCATCACCTCACTGCGAAGTAGGTCTACACTTCCGTGTTCGATATAGTCATCCGGCAGTGCCAGATTCAGAACCTCTGCGTCTGTCTCAAGACCTGCCAGATAAGCAGTCACAAATTCTCCGAATCCGCCTCTGCGGATATTCTCTTCCAGTGTCACGATCAGCCGGTGTTCCACCGTCAGTTTCCGGAGCATCTCCTCATCCACCGGCTTTACAAACCGGGCATTGATCAGGGTACAGTTATATCCAATCTCTTTCAAACGCTTCCGAACCTGAACTGCCTGCTCAAACATATGTCCGACACTGATGATCGCAATATCCTCTTCTTCATAGACCGGCTCACTCTTTCCATACTCAATCGGTGCTCTGTATTCACGGAATCCGTCAAATGCGCTGCCTCTTGGATAGCGCACTGCTGCCGGTGCTCCAAGTCTCACCGCAAACCGCACCATGTCCGCCAGTTCCCATTTATTTTTCGGAGAAAGGACGGTCATATTCGGAATCATTGACAGATAAGAAAGATCAAAGATCCCCTGATGGGTCTCCCCGTCGCTTCCCACAAGTCCTGCCCTGTCCACGGCAAATACGACCGGAAGCTTCTGCAGACAGACATCATGGATCATCTGGTCAAATCCTCTCTGTAAAAACGAAGAATATACAGCAAATACCGGATGCAGTCCTGCCGCAGCAAGTCCTGCCGCAAAGGTCACGCCATGTCCCTCTGCGATCCCCACATCAAAAAAGCGGTCCGGATAGTATCTGTGAAATGCTGCCAGGCCGGTACCGTCTTCCATTGCCGCCGTGATCGCTACCAGTCTGTCATCTTTTTTTGCCAGATCCAGCATAACCTTGGAAAACACATCTGTACAGGAATCCTTTCCACTTTTGGAAATCGGCTCTCCTGTCTGGATATCAAACGGACCTGTTCCATGGAAACGGGAAGGGTTTTCTTCTGCCGGGAGATACCCTTTCCCCTTTTTCGTCAGGACATGGACAAGCACCGGTCCTTTTACCCTTTTTGCCTCGGTAAACGCACGGCACAGCGCCTTCAGGTCATGCCCGTCCACCGGTCCTAAATACTTGATTCCCATATCTTCAAAGAACATTCCCGGAACCAAAAGCTGCTTGATGCTGCTCTTGGTGCGCTTAATATGCCGCACCATCTTTTCACCGCCAAACGGAATACTGCCAAGTACATTTTCCACGGTATCCTTCAGGTCGGTATAGGCCCGGGCAGTGCGCAGCTCTCCGAGATAACTGGACATTCCACCGACATTTTTGGAAATAGACATATGGTTATCGTTAAGCACGATGATGAAATTCGTTTTCATCTCCGCAGCATTATTCAGTGCTTCATATGCCATTCCTCCGGTCAGGGATCCGTCACCGATAACAGAGATCACGGAATAATCCTGCCCCAGGATATCCCTTCCTCTGGCATAGCCAAGTCCGGCCGAAATTGAAGTGGAGCTATGACCGGTATCAAAGGCATCACAGTCACTTTCTTTTCGTTTCGGGAAACCGCTCATCCCACCATATTTTCTCAGATCATCAAATCCTTCTTTCCTTCCGGTCAGAATTTTATGCGTATAAGACTGATGCCCTACATCCCAGATCATCTTATCCTCCGGAAGCTGAAAACTGAGATGCATTGCCATGGTAAGCTCTACCACACCCAGATTGGACGCAAGATGCCCTCCTGTCTTGCTGATCTTCTCAACAAGAAAGGTACGGATTTCTTCTGCAAGCCCTGCCAGTTCCTGTTCATTTAATTTTTTGATATCATTCGCTTCGTGAATCTGCTCCAGATACACTTCATCCACCCCGCTTATTTTTTCCTGTGTATCAGTTCCTGTATCAGCTGTGTCAGATACGTATTTTCTCTGTCCAACCCGGAAAGCAGCTCCAGTGCTTCCTGTGAAATAACTTCCACATCTCTGGTTGCTTTTTCCAGACCTTTTAATGTAACATAGGTTGTTTTTTCATTTTTTTCATCGCTGTGGACCGGTTTTCCAAGCTCTTCTGTAGTACTTGTCACATCCAGGATGTCATCCTGGATCTGGAAAGCAATCCCCACATCCGATGCGATCTTCTGCACTTTCTCAAGCTCTGCATCCTCTGCACCTGCAAGAAGTGCCCCGATCATCATCGAACTTTCGATCAGCGCTCCGGTTTTTAGTTCATAGATAAAGTTCAGCATGCCTTCATCAAGTCCCACACCACAGGAAGCCACATCCACGACCTGACCGCCTATCATCCCGTAAATACCGGCTTTTTCTGCAAGGATTTTTAAAGCTTTTCCAATCAGAAGACTCTTTTCAGGTGCGATTTCAAATGCCTTTACCGCCGTCTCAAACGCATAGTTCAGAAGTGCATCCCCGGCAAGAATTCCCATTGCTTCCCCGTATACAATATGCGTTGTCTTTCTTCCTCTACGGTACTCGTCATTGTCCATTGCCGGCAGATCATCGTGCACCAGGGAATAAGTATGGATCATCTCCATTGCTGCCATAAACGGCTCGATTTCTTTTCCTTCTCCTCCGAAAAGGCGGTATGTCTCCTGCATCAGCATTGGGCGGAGTCTCTTTCCGCCTGCCATCACACTGTACTCCATCGCCTCCATGATCTGGCTCTGGTAACCTTCTGCTTTCGGCAGATATTTTACAAGAAGCTTTTCAATCACTTCTGTTCTTTCTTTCATTTCTTCTTTAAAAGTCATGTATTTCTCCATTCTCTTCCAGCACCTGCACTTTTTTCTCTACTGTATCAATCTTCTCATTACAAAGCTTCAGCATTTCCATTCCCTTCTGATACAGTCCGAAGGACTCTTCCAGCGAAGTATCTCCCGATTCCAGCTCTTTTGCCACCTGATCCAGCTTTGCAAAAAGCTCTTCCAGAGATTCTTCCGGCATTTCTTCTGCAATCTCGTTTTTCTTATCTGCCATTTTCCTACTCCTTCTTGGTATCTGTTACCTGTGCCTCGATCTGCCCGTCTGTCACATAAATCCGAAGCCAGTCTCCTTTTTTTACATCCGCTACTTTCTTTACGGTCCCTTCCGATCCCTGTACATAGGAAAAGCCCTGGTTCAGCTTGGCAAGCGGAGAAAGTCCCTTCATCCGTTCGATCCGGATTGCAAGCTGCTGACGGTTTTCCCGCAGATTCCGCTCCATCAGAAGCGGCAGCATCTCCTGCACTTTCCGGGTCCTCTCCTGTTCCTGTTCCAACCGCTGATGCATGGCTTTTGGGATCTGCTCCTCATAGTCTGCAAGCTGCTGGCGCATGGACTTAAGTTTCCCTGACGGACTTAAGTAACGGAATTTTTCTGCATACCGCGCTGTATGAAGTGATGCAATCTCCAGCTTTCTCCTCATACTTCGGTGCATCCTTTCCCGTTCTGTCCGGATCGTTTCCAGAAGTTCCCGGTAATTACAGATTGCAAGCTCTGCCGCAGCAGAAGGCGTCGGTGCACGAAGATCCGCTACATAATCTATGATCGTCGTGTCCGTCTCATGTCCTACTGCCGAAATAACCGGTACACTGCATTCAAAAACTGCGCGCGCTACATTTTCCTCGTTAAATGCCCACAGATCTTCAATAGATCCCCCGCCTCTGCCAACGATCATCACATCAACCTTTGCTTCCTCCAGTGCACGGATTCCCCGTACCACACTTTCAGACGCGCCATCCCCCTGTACCAGTGCCGGATACAGAAGAATCTGCACATATGGATTTCTCCGCCTGGTAATGTTGATAATATCGCGCACTGCCGCTCCGGTTGGTGCCGTTACAACACCAACTGTCCGCACATATTTTGGAATCGGCTTTTTATATTCCGGCGCAAACATTCCCATTTCTTCCAGCTCTTTTTTGAGCTTTATAAATTTTTCATAGAGAAGTCCCGCACCATCCAGTACGATCTCCTTTGCATAAACCTGATATCTGCCATCTCTTTCATAGACGCTGACGCTTCCAAGCACGATTACCTGCTGCCCTTCCTGCATACGAAAAGAAAGCCCGCTGCGCTGCCCGGCAAACATAACACAGGCAATCGTTCCGGACTCATCTTTCAGTGAAAAGTACAGATGTCCTGAAGTATGGTACTTACAGTTTGACACTTCCCCTTTGATATAAATTCGATTCAACATAAAGTCTTGCGTAAACATATTCTTAATGTACGCATTGACCTGTTTTACAGTATATACATTTCGCATGATTTCTGATTCTTATGCAAGCTTTCCGAGTACACCGTTGACAAATGCCGGTCCCTCATCTCCTGAAAAATTCTTTGCCAGCTCAACTGCTTCATTGATCGCTACTTTGACCGGCACTTCGTCATCCCACTTCATCTCATATACGGCAAGACGAAGAACAGAAAGATCCACTTTATTCATACGTCCGGTTTTCCAACCGGTTGTATGTTCATTGATCATCGCATCGATTTCTTCTTCGTGTGCTGCGATATCTTTGACCTTTTTGCGCATATATCCGCGTTCTTCCTCACTTGCTTCTTCTACCTGTTCCAGATACAGTTCGATCTGTTCGTCTGCATCAGCCGCATCAAATCCGATGCTGAAGAGCATTTTAAATATATGTTCTCTGACTTTACTTCTTCGCATGTTCTCTCTCCAATTATTCTTCTTCCGGCATGTCCACACCTGCAACACGGATGTTTACGTCTGCAACGGTAAGACCTGTCATATTCTCGATTGCTGCCTTTACTTTTTCCTGTACCTTTAAAGTAGTATCTTTGATACTGCTACCATATTTGAGGTTCAGGGCAAGGGATACGGTAACGATACCTTCCAGCACGTCTACCTTTACTCCTTTGGAAAGGCTCTTCATTCCAAGCTTTGCGATCAGTTCTCTGGTTGCATTTCCTGCCATGGAAGATACCCCCTCTACCTCCATTGCTGCAAGTCCTGCGATAATTGCAACTACTTCATCAGCAATCTGTACTTCTCCGAGGTTCTCATCTGATTCTATCTTATAGGTATTTCTCTCTTCTTTACTCATTATAAGTCCTCCTGTCTGCGGTTCTTCCGCTCCTCGCGCTCATCTCGGAACCTTTC
>NZ_JAQCSY010000011.1:0-106344 GCF_027686195.1 Coprococcus sp. AF102-57
CCGTTACTGAAAACTTATAAAAAGTTACAAACTTCTATGTTTCATTCCTACTTCAACGAGTATGCTTTTGATGATATAAATATCTATCTACTCACAAGTTCTTGTACTCTCCATAGGCGTAAATTCCGGACTAACGTATCCGTACATATTTGCATTAACGTTTCAGTGTCAGCTTGCAAATCGTTCTCCATAACCCTTAAGATTTATTGATGCCTGGAAATCTCTGTCAATTATATTCCCACACTCACATCTATATTCCCTGTCAGATAATTTCAAATCTTTTTTGATATTTCCACAACAGCTGCAAAGCTTTGATGATGGATAAAAACGATCAGCCACAATAAGCTGGATCCCTTTATCACTGCATTTGTATTCAAGCTGTTTTCTAAACCAAAAAAATCCTTGTTCCTGAACTGCTTTGGATAAATGTCTATTTTTCATCATTCCGCTGACATTCAGATCTTCAATACAGATAAATCTTGGTTTTCGATTTACGATCTCAGATATGGTCTGATTCAAATAGTTTTTACGGATGTTTGTTAATCTGTGATTTCGCTTTAATAAAAGTTTTTCCTTTTTGATTACATTATTGGTTTTGCAGTAACTTTCCCCTTTCTTATTCTTCTCGTAAGAACGAGAGATACTACGCTGTAATCTGCGTTTCTGTTTTTCTAGTTTCTTTACTTTCTGACTCTTATTAATGTTCTTATATTTAACAGCATCAGAGCAGACAGCCAAATCTTTGATTCCTAAGTCTATACCAACTCCATCATCATTAAGTGTTTCCTTGCAATCAGGAAATTCCACACATACACTGATCCACCAGTTCAATCCGTCAAAGGATATTCTCGGATTCATATATTTAACATCTGTTGGAATACGTCCATGTTCTGCAAGTCTTACCCAATTCATTTTCTGCTTATTTGCTTTCCTGCTGGAAGAAAAGCCTTCAAACTTAACGTGGGTATTACTGAATTGTATCTTAACATTATCCTGATAGAACTTCGGCATTGATCTCTTTTTAGACTTGAATCTTGGGAATTTTTGCAAACCCTTGAAAAAGTTCTTATACGCAGTACAGGCATCTTTGATTGCCTGTTTGGTTACATTATTTGAAATATTCAGCAGCCATGCGTATTCATCAGAATGTCTGAGCTTTGTAAATTCTTTTCTGAGTTCTGAATCTGAAATGAATTTGCCACCTTTTTCATAATTTTCTTTTTCTCTGGCCAAAGCCCAGTTATAAGCAAATCTTGAAGCACCTGCGTACTGAAACATCTTAGTTTTCTGTACGTTGTTTGGTATCAGCATTACTTTTATGGCTTTTACCATCTGTTTCCTCCTGTATCAATTCCCGGATAAGTTTCTTAGCTTTGTTCGCTCGTTTTCCTTGTAATTTGCAGCTGAATACTGTGATTATTTGAACCAGATCTTCAACAAGTTCCTGCTGTTCAGATTTTTCAGTATTATCAATAATCTCAATCTCACAATTATAAAGTGAAGCGATATATTCTATCAACTCAAAACCAAATAGCAATAGCCTGTCTTTATATAAAACAACAACCTTTTCAACTTGATTTTGAGAGATTCGTCTAATCAATTCCTGAAGTCCTTTTTTCTTATAATTAATCCCAGAACCGATATCGCTTATTATCTCAAACGGCTGTCCTTTTGCCAAAAGATATGTCTTAACATTATCAATCTGTCGTTCCAAATCATCTTTTTGTTTATGGCTGGAAACGCGACAATATCCAATTGTAATGCGATTTTTAGGCTTTACATTTATTACCTGGTTGAGTTGCTCATCAGAATAATATCTATAGCCACTTACTGTAGTATGATGCGGATGAAGTTTTCCATTTGCATCCCAATTTCGTAATGTCTGAGCAGATACGCCTATAATTTTTGAAAATTCGTGTATAGAATAATATTTACTCAAAGTATCAACTCCTTTCAATAATATTCCAGTCTAATATCTTATAAAACTCAATATCTACTTATATGATTTTATAATTTATCTTTAACTGTTAATGACCTCTTTTCTATTTGTGATAGGGTTCTCCCGACATGATCCGGTATCCACGGTAAATTTGCTCTAGCAGGATTACACGCATCAGCTGGTGCGGAAATGTCATTTTTGAAAAACTAAGTGCATAATCCGATTTTTCCAGAACTGCCTTCCCGATCCCTATGGATCCACCAATCACAAAAATAATGTGACTGGTTCCCTGAATGCCAAGTTTTTCAATTTTCTCTGAAAATTCTTCGGAGGTCAGCTGCTTTCCGCCTATCTCCAGTGTAATAAGATATGCATCCTCACGGATATATTTCAAAAGACGTTCGGCCTCTTTTTGCCGGATCATTTCCTCTGCATTTTCGCTGGCATTGTCCGGTGTCTTTTCATCCGCCACCTCAATGATCTCCAGCTTGCAGTAGCGGCTCAGTCTCTTCGTATATTCCGCGATCGCATCCCGCAGATACTTTTCTTTTATTTTTCCAACCGTCAGTACGGTTATCTTCATCCTGTTTTTTCCTCTCTTTCGCTGTATCAGTCTGTACAGTTATGCCCTTTCATACATATAAAGCTCATGCAGTGCTCTTGTTGCACAAATGTATTTTGCCTGCCCGGTCATCGGATTTTCTTTCTTCGGGAACACACCGAATACCTGATCAAATTCCAGTCCCTTTGCCATATAGAAAGTCGTTACTGTCACGCCTTTTTCAAAGGTACTGCTGTCCCGGTCAATACAGTTTACCGGAAGTCCACGGTTTGAAAGCATCCTGGTCATTGTATACGCCTCGTCCATCGTCTCCATCAGAACTGCGGCGGTCTCATATTTATCCATTCCGGCATCTGCCTCCCGGATAAGTTCATTTAACAGTTCCTCATCCGAATCAAATGTCTTTTCGGTCACTGGTTTGCCATGACGCTCCAGATATTCCAGATCCTTTTCCCCGGTAAATTTCGCTGCATACTCTGCGATTTCAATGGTATTCCGGTAACTTTTATTCATGATGATCTTGCGGATCGTACGTCCGAAAATCTTCGGCAGGAATGTCAGTACATCCTGCATCTGACTGTCCAGTGTCTGCGCCCGGTCGCCAAGGATCGTCATCCGGCAGGAAAACAGCTGGGACAGTACCACGTACTGCAAATATGAATAATCCTGCATCTCGTCGATCACCAGATGCTTGATATGCTTATGTCTGGTTCCTCCAAGCATCCGGTATTTGAGATAAAGTACCGGAAATACGTCTTCATACTGGAGTTTTCTGTTCTCATACGGAATTTTTGCCAGTGTCTCATACCCACTGTCCTCCAAAAACCAGTTATATATTTTGTAAATATCACGGGTGACATACATCCGGTTGAATTTCTCCCGGATCTCTTCTACCTCATCTTCCGGAAGATTCCGGTTATACAATGTCTCGTATTCATCCACCAGATATTCCATCACCGCATCCATTCTTGCAAGGATCGGAATATCCTGAAATTTGAAATAGAACAGATGGATCAGCTCCTCTTCGGTTTTTTCCAGAGTACGGATCTTAACCGGCTTAAAATCCATCAGCTGATCTTCCAGAACTGCCAGAAAACCTTCCATCTCTCCGACAAATCCGGCAGACTGCTTCTTCAGATAGCTCTCCCGGATTCCCATCTCCGGAAAATGGATCAGCTTCTCCAGATAATCATAACGGTCCTCACAGTCCGATACGATTCCTTTCAATTCTCTGTACGCAAACAGATCAAAACTCATCTCCTGGATATTTTCTTCTCCAAGCTCTGGCAGAATGTGGGAAATATAATCCGCAAATACGCTGTTCGGTGAAAGGATCAGGATATCCGATGCTTTTAAATTTTTCCTGTCGTGATACAAAAGATATGCAATCCGGTGCAGTGCAACGGAGGTTTTCCCACTTCCTGCGGCTCCCTGAATGACCAGAACTTTGTCCTTTACATTCCGAATGATCTCATTCTGTTCTTTCTGGATAGTACGGACAATATTCTTCAGTTGTACATCCCCGTTACTTCCAAGCTCCTGTTTCAGGATCTCATCATCAATCTTGGTGTCACTTTCAAATGCATAAACCATCTTCCCTTTCTTGATCTTATACTGCCATTTGGAAGTAATCTCCCCTTCAATGGTTCCTCCCGGTGCTTCATAAGAAGCCTGTCCTTTGTCATAATCATAAAAAAGACCGCTCACTGGCGCCCTCCAGTCGTAGATCAGTGGCGTCATTCCTGCCTTAGGCGCAAAATTGCCGATTCCGATGTAAAAACTTTCGCTTTCTTCTTCCCCCTCAAAGAGAAAATCCACTCTTCCGAAATATGGGGAGTCGATCATTTTCTTAAGGCGCTGTTTTTTCATCAGACGTTCATTGTTCGCATTAACTTCTCCGAGAAGTGCCTGCTGATTATCATAATTTTCATAACCATACTCATCCATCTCCGTATAGTTTTCCCAATAATAATCATGCATGCTCTCAATCTGTTTTTCTCCTTCAAGAAACAATGCGTTGATCTCGGTAATGCGTGTCTTCAGTTTCTCTTCAACCTCTTCCAGAAACCGAATCTCACTGTTCATTGCGTCGTTATTACTCATATTCAAACCCTCTCATGATTACATCTTCCGATGATTTGTGCAATCTCTTCCGGCATCTTTGCAATGTAATCTGCACCGGCACTTTGAAGCTCCGTAAGATCTCCGTATCCATACAGGACACCGATCACCTGGATCCCATTCTCCTTTGCACCGTAGATATCATTATTTCTGTCACCGACCATAACGACCTGATCGTAATTCTCCCTTTCCACGCCCAGGTTATCCAACGCATACCGGATCACATCCGCCTTCCGGATCAGAGAGCCATCCATCGTAGCCCCGTAAATCCCTGCAAAATATTTTGCAAAGTCAAATTTGTCCGCAATCCTTTTTGCATACTCTTCCGGTTTGGAAGTCGCCACTGCAAGTATATATCCTTCATTTTTCAAGGATTCCAGCGTCTCCGCAAGCCCTTCATACACCGAATTCTCAAAAATGCCTTTCACCGCATAATATTCCCGGTAATACTTTACTCCAAGCAGTGCCTCTTCCTCAGACATCCCATAATATTTCTCCATTGATTCCGTCAACGGCGGTCCGATAAATTTCTTTAAAGTATCCCGATCACCAACCTCCCGGTTCATTTTATTCAGTGCATACTCCACCGAATTCATGATCCCCGGTCCCGATTCCGTAATCGTCCCATCCAAATCAAATAAGATATATTTATACTTCATAATACCCCTCTTTCACAAAATAATACTTTTTTTATTGTACCATTTTTGACCAGTCCTGTCCAGAAATGTAAATCTACAGAACTCTTTTAAAATCAACCACAACATACAAACCAGCGTCCGATTTTCCCTCTATAACCGCCAGTTTTCTCCCCTTTGTATAACTTCTTTGCATTTTTTACCAATACCGTAGAACGACCACCTGGGGAAAAATAATTGCTCCAATTCTATTTTGTGCAATGGAGATGAAACTCAAAAATTATGGAAGCCTCTGCTGACATAATTTTCGCCCTAAGAGGTTCATCGGAATGGTTTGCACAACTTGAATTGGAGCAATTATTTTTCCCCAGGTGGTCTACACAACCCCTATAAAAAACCGCAGTCCCATCAAAGGAAACTGCGGTCATAACCCTTATTTATTTGAAAGATACTCGTCGATACCTCTTGCACCAGCTTTTCCCGCTCCCATAGCAAGGATTACTGTAGCTGCACCTGTTACGGCATCTCCACCTGCGTATACGCCTTCTTTAGAAGTCTTTCCGTGTTCTTCGTCTGCAACGATACATTTCCACTTGTTAACTTCCAGTCCTTCTGTTGTAGAAGAAATCAGCGGGTTCGGCGATGTTCCGAGTGACATGATAACTGTATCAACATCGATCACGAATTCAGAACCTTCAACCGGTACAGGACATCTTCTTCCTGATGCGTCCGGTTCACCAAGTTCCATACGAACACATTTGATTCCTTTTACCCATCCATCTTCTTCGAGGATTTCTACCGGGTTTGTCAGTAGGTCGAACTGTACACCTTCTTCTTTTGCGTGATGAACTTCTTCTACACGGGCCGGAAGCTCTTCTTCGCTACGACGATATACGATATGAACTTCTGCTCCAAGACGAAGTGCTGTTCTTGCAGCATCCATTGCTACGTTACCACCACCAACAACTGCAACTTTCTTACCAGCTGCGATCGGTGTATCATAAGAATCATCAAATGCTTTCATAAGATTACTTCTTGTCAGGTATTCATTTGCAGAAAATACACCGTTGGCATTTTCCCCCGGGATTCCCATGAATTTTGGAAGTCCTGCTCCTGATCCGATAAATACTGCTTCGAATCCTTCGTCTTCAATCAGCATATCGATTGTAGTAGATTTACCGATTACAACGTTTGTCTCAAAGTGAACACCAAGCTCTTTTACTTTTGCGATCTCTTTTGCAACGACTTTCTGTTTTGGAAGACGGAATTCCGGAATACCATATACAAGTACTCCACCGAGTTCATGAAGTGCTTCAAATACAGTTACATCATAGCCAAGCTTTGCAAGGTCGCCTGCACAGGTAAGTCCTGCCGGACCAGAACCGATAACAGCAACTTTGTGTCCGTTCTTCTTGTCAGCTCCAACCGGTTTGATGTCATGCTCCAGAGCGTAATCAGCAACGAATCTTTCCAGCTTACCGATAGAAATAGATTCTCCTTTGATACCACGGATACATTTTCCTTCGCACTGTGATTCCTGCGGACATACACGTCCACAAACAGCAGGAAGTGCAGAAGACTGTCCGATAATCTTATATGCTTCTTCGATATTGCCTTCTTTTACTTCATGAACGAATGCAGGAATATTGATTCCTACAGGACATCCCTGAATACATTTAGCATTCTTACAGTTGATACAACGGCTTGCTTCTTCCATTGCCTCTTCCTGATTATATCCATAACATACTTCTTCAAAATTTGTTGCACGTACCTTCGGATCCTGTTCTCTTACAGGTACTTTCTTTAATACGTCTGCCATTATTCGTCACCTCCGCAATGACCGCATCCACCGTGATGTGTGTCACCTTCCTGTAATTTCAGCATAGCTCTGCCTTCCTGAGTCTTATACATCTGCTGTCTCTTCATTGCTTCATCAAAGTTAACGAGATGTCCGTCAAATTCCGGTCCGTCTACACATGCAAATTTGATTTCATCGCCTACGTGGAGACGGCATGCGCCACACATACCTGTTCCGTCTACCATGATCGGGTTCATGCTGACGATAGTCGGGATTTCGAGTTTCTTTGTGAGCAGACATACGAATTTCATCATGATCATCGGACCGATTGCAACACAGACATCATACTTGTTACCTTCTGCAACAAGTGCTTCGATCTTTGTTGTTACCATACCTGCATGTCCGTATGTACCGTCATCTGTACATGGGTAATAATTTCCTGCAACTGCTTCCATCTCTTTTTCGAGAATCAGCATATCTTTTGTCTTAGAACCAACGATAACATCTACATCGATCCCATGTGCGTGCATCCATTTAACCTGCGGGTATACAGGGGCTGCACCAACACCACCGGCTACAAATAAGATCTTTTTATTCTTCAGACTCTCAATATCCTCTGAAATCAATTCAGATGGGCATCCAAGCGGTCCTGTGAAATCTCTGAAAGAGTCTCCTGCTTTTAATTGTGCCATCTTCTCAGTAGATGCTCCTACTGTCTGGAATACGATGGTAATTGTTCCTTCTTCTCTGTCATAATCGCAGATTGTCAGCGGAATTCTTTCCCCCTTGTCATCCATCTTGACAATTACGAACTGTCCTGGCTCACAGTGCTTTGCCACACGTGGTGCTTCTACATCCATAAGATAAATCTTATCAGCCAGTTTTTCAGCTTTTCTTATCTTGTACATTGCATTGCCTCCTAAAATATTTACTCTCTTTATGATAAATTATTGCAAAGTAAATAGCAAGTATTTCTTTTTAATTTGTTAAAAAATTATTTATGTCATAAATATAACTATCTTTTTTATCTATAAGTACCAACATTTCTTCTATAAATCTGCCAAAATTCTTCCGGTTATCAAAATTTTCAACTACATAAAATCTTGTGCCGACACGAACTTTTACCTGCTGACCGGATATAAAAATGAGACAGACGGTCAATATTGAGTCCGTCTGTCTCTGTAAGAACTGTATTCTCTTTTTTAAAAATCTACTTCTGTTCCATAATATGTACAGTTGAAAAGTTTTTCCATAGCTGCCGGATCGATCGGACGTGGGTTGGATCCTGTACATGCATCACCAACTGCAAGTTCTGAAATCTTTGCAATTTTTTCTTTGAATTCTGCTTCGTCAATACCGAAATCTTTCAGTGTCTTCGGAATATTCAGTTCTACATTAAATGCATCGATCTTTGCACACAGGCTGTTGATCAGCGCTTTCTCAGATGTGCCCGGAAGTCCCATTCTGCGTGCGATTTCTGCATAACGTTTTGCAGCGACCGGATCTTTTGCATTGTATTTAATTACATATGGAAGATAAATTGCATTTGCGCATCCGTGCGGAATGTGTCCGGTTGAGAATGCCGCACCTGTCTTATGTGCCATAGAATGTACGATTCCAAGAAGTGCATTGGAGAATGCCATTCCTGCAAGACACTGTGCATAATGCATCTGCTCTCTTGCTACCATATCACATTTGTAAGATGCCGGAAGGTAATCCAGAACCATCTCGATTGCCTGCAGTGCAAGCGGATCTGTAAATGGACAGTTCAAGGTAGATACATAAGCTTCGATCGCATGTGTCAGTGCATCCATACCTGTGTAAGCAACCTGCTTTACCGGGAGACCCATGACAAGATCCGGATCTACAATTGCAACGTCCGGTGTAATATTAAAATCGGCAAGTGGGTATTTTACTCCGGTCTGATAGTTGGTAATAACGGAGAATGCTGTTACTTCTGTTGCTGTTCCTGATGTTGACGGAATTGCAGCAAATTTTGCTTTTGTTCTTAATTCCGGGAAGTTGAACGGAATACAGAGATCTTCAAATGTAACATCCGGATATTCATAGAATGCCCACATTGCTTTTGCAGCATCAATCGGTGATCCGCCACCCATAGCTACGATCCAGTCCGGCTGGAACTCTTGCATAACTGCTGCACCTTTCATAACGGTCTCAACAGATGGATCTGGCTCAACACCTTCAAAAAGCTTTACTTCCATTCCTGCTTCTTTCAGATAGTTCTCAGCTCTGTCGAGGAATCCCTGACGCTTCATGGAACCTCCTCCGACAACCAGGATTGCTTTTTTTCCTTTCAGGTTCTTCAGTTCTTCAAGACATCCTTTTCCATGGTAAATATCTCTTGGTAATGTAAATCTGCTCATTTCAAACACTCCTTCGCCCTTAAAGTATGTTATCTTTTTGACAATCACATTGTATCTCAATTCTATCCTTTTTGCAATATTTTACCACAAATAAATTGTATTTGTTTCCATACAATTATACATTTTTAATAAGCCATATTATCCCCACTCTATTCATAAAATATTTGATTTGTGATATATTTCACATATTTACGCAAGTTATCCACAAATGAAAGTAATCGAAAAAGAGTACGCTTTACCAGTCTGCTCTGACAAGCAGACGACTCGGCATACTCTCTTCTTAAAATCGGGTTTTACTCTATATTCAGTTCATAATTTCTTCTTGTGACATCACTTAATCTGCCTTTTTGATCCTGCAGAACAAAGCTGAAAATCGTACTTCCCGCCGGCATTACGATCGGCCCGGTATACTCCTGCGTCGCAGAATTATTCTCCGGATCCGGATCTGATCCATCCGTCGTGTAATATGCCGTATACTTATCCGGTACAACTACACTGATTGATTGGACATGGTTATACTGCCCGGTCGATGGAGTCACCGCCGGCGCATCTGCAATCGGGAACTCAACTTTATAAGTTTTACTTTCTGTCAGGCTTGGAATTCCTTTCTTATTAACAGAAATTGCTTTCACCGTTGTCTCACCTTCACCGATCTTGATCGGTTCCGTATATTTCGTACTTGAAGTTGTCGGCTCTGAACCGTCTGTCGTATAGTAGATCGCTTTTCCTTTTCCGGTCAGTTCCAGTGCCTGCACTTCATCATATGTCTCTGTCTCATCCAGACTAAACTCCGGTTCACCTGACACATAATCCTTCAGTGCTTCAAGAACCGTATCACTGGTACATGCATTCAGAAGCGGTGATACCTTTTCTTCCTGTTTGGTATCAATATAAAATTCTACCGCTGCACGATAAATTTCTGCATTTCCGGACTGCTTTGCAATCTCGTCTGTAAAAACTTCTTCTGCCTGATCCAGATCATCCTTGGCAATATAAACCTTTGAAATCCCTGTATAAGCTTCTGCTTTCTTCGGACTTCCAGAAGCTGCTTTTTCAAATACAGTGAGTGCGTTCTCATATTCGGAAGCTGCCAGAAGCCGGTATCCTTTCTTTACTTTTCCGGTATATGAATTTTGATAAAACAAGAAAATGAGTCCTGCCAGAACAATACACCCCGCCAATAGCATAAGCAGCATTTTCCGGCGTTTTTTTCTGGCGCGCTCTTTTCTCTTTTCTGCCCGCATACGCCGCAATCTGCGTTCTTCTTCATACGCTCTTCTCGTCTGTTCCCGCGCATCTTCTCTTTGACCCACACGTCCGGTAGCCGGTCTGACATCACTGCGTCTGACCACTGCATCTCTTCCACGCCTGGTCACAGTTCCCTGCTGGCGACGACCAACACTTCCCGAATTTCCCACACACCTGGTCTCTCCTCCAACAATTTCCCGTCTTTCATATACCGGATTTGCCGCACCAGAATAGCTGACATCTTGCTTTTCCTGCTCACCCAGATGAAGCGACATTGTCTGTGTAATGCCTCCTTTTAACTGAGCAGTCAGCATATCATCAAGTGGGTTATAATCAGGCACGATCTGTATTTCCCTGCCGCATCTAGGACAGATCAACTGATCTTCAGGCAAATCTGCTCCACAGTGCATACATTTCATTGTCTTTCGTCTCCTTCTGGTATCATACTTCTTTTAGAACAATCCGGTAATTTTACCGTCTTCTACATCAATTCCATTTGCTGCAGGTACTTTCGGAAGACCCGGCATGGTCATGATTGCTCCGGTAAGAGCAACAACAAATCCTGCTCCTGCATTTACATAGACTTCACGGATATGGATATCAAAGTTCTCCGGACGTCCAAGAAGCTTCGCATCATCGGACAGAGAATACTGGTTCTTTGCCATACATACCGGGAACTTGCCAAAGCCCATTGATTCAATTCGTGCAAGCTGTTTCTTTGCAGCAGGTTCATATACAACACTCTTTGCTCCGTAAATCTCTTTGCAGATTGTCTCGATCTTCTCTGCAATTGATAACTCATCACTGTAAATCGGATGATAATGGCTTTCTTTTGTCTCCAGAGTCTGTAATACTTTCTCTGCCAGCTCTTTTCCGCCGTCTCCGCCTTTACCCCATACTTCTGCAAGAGCAAATTCGCAGCCTCTGTCTTCGCAGAACTTACGGATAAATTCGTATTCTGCTTCAGTATCACTGACAAATGAATTCAAGGTAACCACAACCGGAACACCGAATTTCTGCAGGTTCTCAATATGCTTTTCAAGATTTACAATTCCTTTTGCAAGAGCATCCAGATTTTCTTTGTTCAGTTCGTCTTTTGGCACGCCACCATTGTATTTTAATGCACGTACCGTTGCAACCAGAACTACAGCGTCCGGTTTCAGTCCCGCCATACGGCACTTGATATCCATAAACTTCTCTGCACCCAGATCCGCACCGAATCCCGCTTCTGTGATCGTGATATCACTCAGCTTAAGTGCCATCTTGGTTGCACGTACACTGTTGCAGCCATGTGCAATATTTGCGAACGGGCCACCGTGTACCAGTGCCGGTGTATGTTCCAGAGTCTGAATAATATTCGGCTTGATCGCATCCTTTAACAGTGCTGTCATTGCACCGGTTGCATGAAGCTGGTCAGCTGTAACCGGTTCTCCGGAAAATGTATAGGCAACAATGATTCTGCCAAGACGTTTTTTCAGATCTTCCAGATCGTCTGCCAAACATAAAATTGCCATAATTTCGGACGCAACCGTGATCACAAAATGATCCTCTCTTACCATTCCGTCCATTTTATTTCCAAGACCAACTACTACATTACGCAGTACACGGTCATTCATATCTACACACCGTTTCCACACAACCTGTCTCGGATCGATTCCAAGAGCATTTCCCTGCTGGATATGGTTGTCAAGAAGAGCTGCAAGCAGGTTATTTGCCGATGTGATCGCATGAAAATCTCCGGTAAAATGAAGATTCAGATCTTCCATCGGTACAACCTGTGCATAACCACCGCCGGCAGCACCGCCTTTAATTCCAAAGCAAGGTCCGAGCGATGGCTCGCGCAGAGCGATCAGAGCTTTTTTGCCGAGCTTTGCCATTGCCTCTCCAAGTCCAACGGTAATCGTCGTTTTTCCCTCTCCCGCCGGAGTCGGATTGATTGCAGTAACAAGTACCAGCTTTCCATCTGGTCTGTCTTTTACTCTTTCCATCAATTCGTCCGATAATTTTGCCTTATACTTGCCGTAAAACTCAAGGTCTTCCTCTTCAATTCCAACCTTTGCTGCAACCTCGCGAATATGGAGCATCTCTGCCTCCTGTGCGATCTGAATGTCTGTTTTCATAATTATATCCTCCCTTTTTTCTTCTGCGTTTCTTAAACTGATTCTTCTATGTATTGCTCAAACTGTTCCATAGACATCAGTACTTTTCTTGGTTTGGTACCTTCTTCTTCTCCTACGACTCCCGCCTCGGCAAGCTGATCCATAATCCGCGCCGCACGGTTAAACCCGATCTTAAACACCCGTTGGAGCATTCCGATCGATGCTTTGTCTTTTTCAATAATAAACTTTCCTGCATCTACAAAGTAGACATCTTTGTCGTCCTCGGAAGATGCTCCTCCCGCAGATACATTCTGATTACTATTCACCTGCTTCTGGATTTCTTCACTGTAGGCTGCGCCTCCGCTGTTCTCTTTCAGGAAATCAACCACTGCCTGGACTTCTTTATCAGAAACAAAAGCCCCCTGAACACGTACCGGCTTCTGATAGCCAGCCGGATAGAACAACATATCGCCTTTTCCCAGCAGCTTCTCCGCGCCATTCATATCAATGATGGTACGGGAATCCACACCGGATGATACAGAAAATGCTATTCTTGATGGCATATTCGCCTTAATCAGACCGGTAATGACATTAACCGATGGTCTCTGCGTTGCAAGAACCAGATGAAGTCCTGCCGCACGCGCAAGCTGTGCCAGACGGCAGATCGCCTCTTCCACTTCTCCAGGTGCAACCATCATCAGGTCTGCAAGTTCGTCTACGATGATTACAATCTGTGGAAGTTTCTGTGCTTTATTCGGATCATCAATATCTTTAATGTTCTCGACTTTATCATTGTAACCTTTCAGATCACGGACATTATACTCGGCAAAAAGCTGATAACGTCTGTTCATTTCCGCAACCGCCCAGTTCAAAGCTCCTGCTGCCTTCTTCGGATCCGTTACAACCGGGATCATCAGATGTGGAATTCCATTATATACACTTAATTCCACCACCTTTGGATCTA
This sequence comes from Coprococcus sp. AF102-57, assembly GCF_027686195.1. NCBI lineage: Bacteria > Bacillati > Bacillota > Clostridia > Lachnospirales > Lachnospiraceae > Coprococcus > Coprococcus sp. AF102-57. Next base: position 13,751 of record NZ_JAQCSY010000011.1, read on the forward strand.
CCATGATCAGCTTCACATCCTCCGGTTTTGCTTTGTAGATAATACTCATAATGATCGTATTGATACAGACAGATTTACCGGATCCTGTAGCTCCTGCGACAAGCAGATGCGGCATCTTTGCAATATCTGATACCACCACTTTACCTGAAATGTCACGACCTGTCGCAAATGCGATCCGTGATCTACTTTTCTTAAATTCATCTGATTCCAGAAGATCACGCAGCATAACTGCAGTATTTTCCTTATTCGGAACTTCAATGCCGACCGCTGCTTTTCCCGGGATCGGTGCCTCAATACGGATATCAGCCGCCGCCAGGTTCAGTTTGATGTCATCCGCAAGTCCTACGATCTTGCTGACTTTCACCCCCATCTCAGGCTGTAACTCATAGCGTGTGACAGAAGGTCCGCAGCTGATATTAGTGATTGTAACATTCACACCGAAGGTTTGAAGTGTCTTCTGGAGCTTTGCTGCTGTCTCCCGCAGATGCGCATCCGAATCTCCGGAGGTTTTACTTCCATGCTTCAACAGACTAAGAGGTGGAAAGCGGTATTCCCTGACCGATTTCTCACTTTTTGCAATCGTATCTGCAACAGCAGCCACCTCTTTTGGGATATCTGCCTTAACTTTTGAATTTCCGGAGACCTGTCTTTTTATTCCGTCTTCTGTCTGCACCGCTGATAAATTTTCTTCAGCCACATCTGTCTGTATATCTTTACCGGACTCCGTCTTTTTTTCTGCTTCCTGCATCGCTCCTTTTAAGAACTTCGGGAGTTTTTCTTTCACCGGCTCAAGGGGAACCGGTTCCGGATCCGGGATCAGCTCTGTAGCGGAAAGGGGCATCGCACGATTGATCACTACATCATCCAGTGCAATTTTCCCAGTCTGTTCCATAATGTGCTTTGCAGCCGCTTCTTCTGCACCGGCAAGCACGCTGCTCATATCCTTCCGGCTGCGTCTGGTAGCTTTCTTTTCTGTGCTTTCCTTTGCATCTTTTCCGGCTTTTTCTTCTGCTTTTTCTGCCTCGTTCTCTTTTCCTCCAACTGTCGAATTAAAGGAAACGCCGCTTACCTGATAATCAACACGCATAGCTTCCCGTCTTGCCCTGCGTTCCTCAGCCTCTTCTTTACGCTTCTGCATGTCCTCTCTGGCACGGTCATACGCTTTTTCCCCGCCGATCTTCATTCCTTTTAGAATAGACTTTTCTGTGATAAGGACTACACAGATCACCATTAAAATGATCACGACAACATATGTACCAACTTTACCGATTGCCGGCACCAGTCTGACCGCAATTGCCTTTCCGACAGATCCGCCTTTTTCATCGATCAGTTCAAAGAGCACACAGCACTGAACCAGTAATACAACGCCTGCAACAGTCTTAATATATGCGATCCTGTTTCCTTTATTGGAAACCACAAACGCGACTCCACAAAATAAAAGCAGTGGAAATACATACGCCATCCAACCCATCATTCCCTGCTGCAGTGCTGCAATCTTTCTTCCAAATGCACCTGCAAGTCCGAAATTGCTGATTGTGAGCAGAATCCCTACCGCAAGTGTCACCCAGATCAGAATCTCCGTTGCAAGAAATGATTCTTCCTGCGGCACAGCTTTTGATGTGGTATTCTTTCTGGTTGTCTTCGCAGATTTTGCAGACTTTGCACTTGTCTTCTTCGTAGGCTGCCGCTTTTTCGCCGTGCTCTGCTTTGCATTTTTCTTTGTTCCGGTTGTCTTTGAAGCCATCAAACTTCCCCCTTGTATTTATACTCTTTATCTTGTAATCAAATGACCGATTCCTTCTCCTCTCTCCCCAGATATAGTATCCGGAATCAGTCATCAAAAGTGTATACTTGTACATACTATTTTATTATAGCATCCTCTTTGCCTTATGTCATCTCATAATTTTTATCAGTATTTTCCATTTTTTCATCAATCATTTCATGCAATTTATTTAATGCATCTCTTATTCCGCCAACTTCGTCAATGAGTCCTTCCTCCACTGCACGTTTTCCTTCCAGCATTGTCCCCACATCTTTGACAAGCTGTGTGGAATCCAGCATCAGTTCTTCAATCCGCTCCTGTGACATTCCGGAATGCTCTGCAAGGAATCCGGTGATCCGGTCCTGCGTCTTTTCAATATTCCGCAGGCTTTGTGCCACACCGATGAACATTCCGCTTGTCCGCACCGGGTGAATGATCATCGTCCCACTTGGAACAATAAAAGAATAATCTGCCGACACAGCAAGAGGTCCACCGATAGAATGACACCCTCCAAGTACCAGAGATACTGTCGGTTTGCTTAAAGACGCGATCATTTCCGCAATCGCAAGTCCCGCCTCCACATCTCCGCCCAGTGTATTTAAGAGAATCAGCACACCATCAGTCTGAACACTGTTCTCAATCTGTGCCAGCTTTGGAAGCAGGTGCTCATACTTGGTTGCCTTTGTACTGCCTGAAACCGTCTCATGCCCTTCTACTTCGCCGATGATCGTGAGTAGCTCGATCTGATGATTCCGACGTCGGTCAAGCGAAAGCATTCCCATTTCTTTAACATGTTCATCTTCTTCCTTTGTGGTTTCCGGCTCTGTCTCTCTGACTTCCTTTTCTTTATTTTCTATATTTTCTACAGTCTGTTCCCTGCTCTTTTTCTTGCGTATCTGGTATTCTTTTACATCCGTTTCTTCCTGTATTTTCATTGCCGCATTCCTCCGTTCTTTTTAGCTTAGTATAGACAATGCTTATGAAAATATGCAGGATTTTCGCCACAGAAATGAATCGCAGATTCTTGTAGCGACACAAATCTGTACCTGATTCACTGTATATGCAAAAGAGAATGCGACTCGGCACATTCTCTTTGATTTAAACATTATGAAAATAAATATTTCCTGCGCAGGCTATATACCATATCCGTATAAATCTTGCGGCATGCCTCCAGATTATCGGATTCGATCATGGAAACACATGGGTGAAGATAACGGCACCAGATATCTGCATATACATCTTCTGAATTTTCCATCCGGTTGATCCGGTTTACGATTGTCGGAGCAATATCGTAATACTCGGCAACAATTTCTTCGCCGCCTTTCTGATTCACCAGATATTCATCTCTGTATCTTCTCATCAGATTCAGTTCGTAACAGTCATCTGGTTTTCCAAGGCTTGCACATACGGCTGTAGTAATATAGCAGAGACGTGATTTGAAGCCTCCCTGGATCTGCTCGAATTCCGATTTACTGATCTTTAGTTCCAGATCATGATCATTCCAGCGTTCGATCATGCAGTCTACAATCTCTTCACAAGCATCCATTCTGCCATAACGGAACATCGGGATCACATACGTAACCATGCCCAGATTATATTTCATAAGTACATTTTCTTTTTTTCTTTTTGAACTTTCCTGATCCAGTACTTCCCGCATTCTATCCGGCAGAACAGCAGCAATCTCTTCAATCTCTTCCTGTCTGTCTTCCGAATTCTCGCATTCCTGTGCAATCTCAGTAAAAAGCGGCTTATACTTCTCGTATGCATTTTTAAACGAATCCGCATAAGTCTTTTTATTGAAATCTCTAGAAATCGGAATAATCTGGTCAAACAGGTCATTCAGTCCATTCTGTATACTCTGATTCATTCAGGTTCCTCCCGGAATCTATCCTATGCTTCTTCCCAGTTATGATATACTTCCTGTACATCATCATCATCTTCAAGAAGATCAAGCGTCTTCTGAATGTTCTTGATATCTTCTTCGTTGTCCAAAGTTACCCATGTCTGTGGAATCATTGTAACTTCTGCGCTTGCCATCGGAATACCCGCTTCTTCCAGAGCAAGACGAACCTCACTGAAATCATTCGGATCTGTAAGAATTTCAAAGCTGTCCTCTTCTTCCGAAAAATCTTCTGCTCCTGCATCCAGTGCCTGCATCATCAGATCATCTGCATCCAGTTCACATTCTTCTTTATCGACAATGATCTGTCCTTTCTGATCAAACATGAAAGAAACACATCCACTGGTTCCGATATTTCCTTTTCCCTTTGTGAAAGCGCTTCTTACATTAGAAGCAGTACGGTTACGGTTATCAGTAAGTGCATCAACGATGATTGCAGTTCCGTTCGGTCCGTATCCTTCGTATACGATGTGTTCGTAGTTGTTAGCATCTCCGTCTCCGGCTGCTTTTTTGATACTTCTGTCAATATTGTCATTTGGCATATTATTTGCTTTTGCCTTTGCAATCGCATCACGGAGTCTGCTGTTGTTAGCCGGATCAGCTCCGCCTCCTTCTTTGACTGCTACAGCGATTTCACGACCGATCTTCGTGAATACTTTTCCTTTTGCTGCGTCGTTTTTTTCTTTTTTATGCTTGATATTCGCAAATTTTGAATGTCCTGACATTACTTTTTACCTCTCTTCAGTATTTTTACTATTCTCAATTGTACTATTTTATCACTTTTTTGTCCTACTGACAAGGACTTTGCGTATTGTATTATTATCAACTGACAATACATGGAACAGATAGCCTCCGAATTCCACCTGACATTCTTCATCTTCCGAAGGAATTCTGTCCAGGCAGTCGATCAGATAACCATTGATCGTATCGTAATCTTCTTCGTTGAAACTGATTCCCAGAAGCTCTTCCAGATCCTCCAGCTGTGTCATACCATCCACGATATATGTACCATCTGCCTGTTTGATGATCAGCTCTTCTTCCTCATCATACTCATCCTGGATATTTCCAACGATTTCTTCTACAATATCTTCCATCGTTACGATTCCTGATGTCTGTCCATACTCATCCAGCACGATCACCATATGGCTCTTGTCCTGCTGCATCTGTTGAAACAGTTTGTCAATCGCCTTTGTTTCCGGGATAAATCCTGCCGGACGGATGGCATCCTTCAGATCATGCACTGGTTTTTTCCTTGCCGGACCGTCCAGGTAGCTCTGCATCGCATCCCGGATATGAAGAATCCCCACAATGTTGTCAATATCTTCTTCATAAACCGGGAATCTGGATTTGTTCTCCTCCAGCATAAAGGTAAGTGCTTTTTCCAGAGATTCCTCTCCATCCAGTGCTACGATATTTTTCCGGTGCGTCATGATATCTTTTGCATCCGAATCCATATATTCAAAAATGTTGGTGATCATCTTCATCTCACGTCTTGTCAGAACACCTTTTTCATAGCCTTCCAGTACTTTTTCAATGATTTCTTCTGCAATTTTCTCTTTATCTTCATTGTCAGAAAATACATTTTTCATTTTCTGAAGTAAATTACCTTCCGTTTCCATTGCTTTCCATACTTCTCCTCTTTTATGTATGAAGCATCAGGCTGACGCACAGCGCTTCATCGACTTTTCTCATAAGCTCTTTGTCTACCCGGCACACGTAATCCTTCAGTCTCTGTTTATCGATAGTCCGAATCTGCTCCAGAAGGACAACAGAATCCTTAACGATTCTGTACCTTTTTGCATCGATTTCCACATGTGTCGGCAGCTTCGCTTTATTCATCCTTGAAGTGATCGCGGCACAGATAACGGTCGGACTGTGCCGGTTCCCGACATCATTCTGGATGACAAGAACCGGACGCACACCGCCCTGCTCCGAACCGACTACCGGACTTAAATCCGCATAATAAATATCTCCACGCCTGATCTGCACTTCTTTCACACTCCGCTTATCAAGATACTTTCATTATTGCCAGCTTTCTCCTGCTGTATTCATATCTCTTTCGAAGTGCATCCCCGCATTTTAGAAATAATCGACCTGCTCTACAACTTTTCCGTCACGCAGATATTCCCTCGGAACACGTTTATTGATATCACAGATAAATTCATAGTTAAATCTGCCGCTCAGACCGGCAAGCTCATCTATTGAAAGATAAGCATCCCCATCGTGGCCGACCAGTGTTGCCCTGTCACCAAATTTCACATCCGGAATTCCGGTCACATCTACCATAAACTGATCCATACAGACTCTGCCAAGGATCGGTGCCTTCTGACCATGGATCAGAACATATCCTTTGTTGGAAAGACTTCGTGGGTATCCGTCTCCATATCCCGTCGGGATTGTGGCGATCTGCATCCTTTTCGGGGCAACAAAGGTGCCTCCGTAGCTGACTTCCGTACCCTTTTCAATCCATTTCACATAAGTCACGTGCGCGATCAGCTCCATTGCCGGCCGGAGCGGAACTGCCTCCTTATTGACTTCATCTGACGGATACAGTCCATAGGTAGAAATCCCGGCTCTCTCCAGATTCATTCCAAGCTTTGGCATATCAATGATACTTGCACTGTTTGCACAATGATAATAAGTAAATTCCATACCTTCTGCTGCAAGATGTTCTTTCATCCACAGAAAAGCACGGATCTGTTCCAGTGTCGTGGTCTTATCCGCCTCATCTGCCTTTGAAAAATGGGTAAACATTCCTTCGCAATCCGTATAAACAAGCCTGCCGATCTTAAGGATCTCCTCTACACTTTCTTTCGCTACCGGAAAACCAAGTCTTGACATTCCAGTATCGATCTTAATGTGCAGATATGCCTTCTTCCCCATACGATATGCGGTCTCATCCGCAAGCTTCGCAAGCTCATAGCTGTAAGTTGTCATGCGGATCTCATGACGGATCATCTCTTCCAGCTGGTCCGGGAAAATACATCCCAGGCAAAGAATCGGCTTCTGAATGCCGGCTTTTCTGAGTACAACACCTTCATCCAGAGTTGCGACCGCATAGCCCCAGACATAGTCCACATCTTCCAGCATTCTTGAAATCGGCACCGCTCCATGACCATAACCATCTGTCTTGATGACCACGACCATCTTGGTTCCTTTTTCTATATTTGCATGCATCATTTCCATGTTATACATCACCGCATCCAGATCGATCACCGCACGCAGTCTGCTGTATTTCTTCATTCTGTCATATCCTCCAATTCCTTAAGTGTTCTGCCGAGCATTTTCAAGAGATCACCCGCAAGCACACTGTAAGAGCCAAGTTCTTTTCTGGCATGATCTCCGCACAGACCATGCAGATAAACGCCAAGCACAGCGGCATCATCCGGTCTCATATGCTGTGCCATAAGTCCGGTGATCATTCCTGCAAGCACATCTCCCGATCCGGCCTTTGCCATTGCCGCATTACCGGTGGTATTGATCATAAGCCTTCCCTCTGGCGCTTTCACAAGTGTCCTGCTGTCTTTCAGTACACAGACAGCATGGACTTTTTCTGTATATTTCCTTAATAGCTCTCTTCTGTTGTCTTTTAATTCCTGTACGCTGTATCCGGTCAGTCTGGACATTTCTTTCATATGTGGAGTAAGTACATATCCGGAAGGATTCATCCGAATCTGTTCGATCCCCCACTCATCGGTCTTTGCCAGAAGGTTCAGTCCGTCCGCATCAATAACAGCCGGGGTTTTATTATTCTCAAGCACCTTTTTCAGTAATTCCTCCGAATGCGGTCCCATACCGAGTCCGCATCCAATACAGAGCACATCCGCCCATTCCAGCAAATCCGGAAGTTCTTCAAATGATTCTGTCTCGTCCAGAGAATAGGTCGTCATTACCGCCTCCGGTAAAAGTTCCTGTAAGATTGCCCGGTTACTTTCCTCCGTATAAATCCGGACAAGACCCGCTCCCGAAAGATATGCTGCCCTGGCACTTAAATATGCAGCACCGGACATTCCTTTGCTTCCGGTAATCATCAGAACCTTTCCATAAGTCCCTTTATTAGAATCCGGTTTCCTTTGCGGCAGCATTGCCGGCACATCGGATTTTTCAAGTGCCATGCAGATTTCTTCTTCCGCAAAAAACTCCGGTCTGGTAATTCCGATCGGCGCTGTAACAAGCTTTCCTGTATACTCACATCCCGGATATAGGATCTGTCCCATCTTCTGAAACGCAAAGGTCACTGTAAGATCTGCTTTAAATGCCGTTCCAAGCACTTTTCCATCATCCGAACGGATCCCTGAAGGAGTGTCGACTGCCACCTTACAGGCAGTCATCCGATTCATCTGATCAATCACCTCTGCGTATCTGCCTTTTATTTCACGGGATAGGCCAATACCGAATACGGCATCTATAATAACACTATATTCTTTCTGTGGCAAACTGTTTCCTACAGATATTCCCAGATTTTCCAGAATTTTCATCTGGATTTTTGTTTCTTCACTACGATGGTCATAATTTCCGACCAATACTACATCTGGATGATTTCCTTCTTCTACGAGCATCCTTGCAATTGCGAATCCGTCACCACCGTTATTGCCACTTCCACACACGACCAATGCTTTCGACAAATCTATGTCTTCTGCTTTCATCGCAGCCACACACTGAAGTGCCGCCCGTTCCATCAGGACAAGGGACGGGACTTGCATCTTCTGTATCATTCTCTGATCCGATCTTCTCATCTGATCTGCTGTCAGTATTTCTTTCATATCCGGTCTCCCATACATTTAATTTTCAAAAAGGTGCAGGAAAAAACTTTCCTGCACCTCTGCCTTCTGGTCTGCTTTGCCTACTTTCCTTCATGTTCTTCATTGTATCTGGTGATATTATAAGATAATCTCATCAGACTTTCAGACAAATGAACATTCTCCACAATAATATTATCCGGCAGATTCAGATCTGTATGCGCAAAATTCCAGATAGCCTTAACTCCATTATCTACCAGGAGATTGGCAACCTCTACTGCTTTTGTCTTCGGAATCGTAAGAACCCCGATCTCAATATCGTTTTCTTTCACAAAATCCTTCAATTCATCCATCATACGGATCTCAACTCCACGGATCGTCAATCCGGCAAGCCTTGGGTTTACGTCAAACAGCCCTTTTAAAACAAATCCCCGATTTTCAAATGCTGCATAGTTCGCCAGTGCCTGTCCAAGATTTCCTGCTCCAATGATAACGAATTTATGTTTCTCGTTCAGTCCAAGGATCTTACCTATCTCTGTATAAAGATACTTTACATTATAGCCATATCCCTGCTGTCCAAATCCACCAAAATTATTCAGATCCTGACGGATCTGTGAAGCAGTTACTTTCATTCTTTTACTTAATTCATTGGATGATATCCGTTCGACTCCGCTCTCCAGTAGTTCCCCTAAATAACGATAATACCGCGGAAGTCTCCTTATTACTGCCTGAGATATTTCTCTTGATGCCACTTTCACTTCCACCTTCCTATTTTTTGACTCATTATTTTTAATTATATAAGAATCCAGTGAAAAAGTCAAATTTTATAGTTGTTTTTTGTCGTATTTCAGCTATAATTATGTTACTGTGAGCAGTAACATAATTGCCACTTTAACAGGAGGATATAAAAATGATACTGGCATGTCATAATCTGTCAAAAAGTTTTGGGGATCAGGTCATCGTAAAAGACGGATCCTTTCATATAGAGAACCATGAAAAAGCTGCCATTGTAGGTATTAACGGAGCCGGCAAATCCACGATCCTCAAGATGATCGTAGGACAGCTTTCTCCCGATGCAGGGACGGTTGTTCTTACCAAAGGCAAAACTCTCGGCTACCTTGCACAGCATCAGGAGATGGAAAGCGGCAATACCATTTACGAAGAAGTCCGCACGGCAAAAGCCGAAGTCATTGAGATGGAAAAGCAGATCCGTACAATCGAGATCGAGCTTCCGTCTCTTTCCGGAGATGCTCTTGAAGCACGTCTTGCCACTTATCAGAGACTGACTTCTGCATTTGAGCACGCAGACGGTTACGCCTATAAAAGTGAGCTTACCGGCGTTCTAAAAGGTCTCGGATTTACAGAAGAAGAATTTACTAAACCCGTAGATTCTTTATCCGGTGGTCAGAAGACCCGTGTATCTCTTGGCAAACTCCTTCTTACCAAGCCTGACGTCCTGCTTCTGGATGAACCAACAAACCACCTGGATATGAACTCCATCGCATGGCTGGAAACCTATCTTCTGAATTATCCGGGTGCTGTTCTTATCGTATCCCACGACCGCTATTTCCTGAACCGTGTGGTTACAAAGGTGATTGAAGTCGAGCAGGGACAGCTTCATACTTATATGGGCAATTATTCTGATTTTGCTGTCAAAAAAGAACAGCTCAGAGAAGCCAGATTAAAAGAATACTTGAATCAGCAGCGTGAGATCAAACATCAAGAAGCCGTGATCGAAAAGCTCCGTTCATTTAACCGTGAGAAATCCATCAAGCGTGCCGAAAGTCGGGAAAAAATGTTGGACAAGATGACGCTTGTAGACAAACCGATGGAGATCAACACTGACATCCATCTGAAGCTGGAGCCTTCCCGTGTCAGTGGCAATGATGTCCTTTCTGTCAAAGGATTAAGCAAAGCCTTTCCGCCACAGACACTTTTCACCGATATCAGTTTCGAGATCAAGCGTGGGGAACATATAGCCATCATTGGCGACAACGGAACCGGAAAAACTACGCTTCTCAAGATTCTGAACAATGTGATCCAGGCAGACAGCGGTTCCTTTACACTGGGTGCCAATGTGGAGATTGGTTACTACGATCAGGAACACCACGTCCTTCATATGGATAAGACGATCTTTGAAGAAATTTCCGATGATTATCCGACACTTACCAACACACAGATCCGGAACATGCTTGCGGCTTTTCTTTTTACCGGAGATGATGTTTTCAAGCTGATCGGTGATTTAAGTGGTGGTGAAAGGGGACGTGTATCTCTGGCAAAGCTGATGCTCTCCAATGCAAATTTTCTGATCCTCGATGAGCCGACCAATCATCTGGACATCACTTCCAAAGAAATTCTTGAGCGGGCTCTGAACGATTATACCGGTACGATACTTTATGTATCCCACGACCGTTATTTCATCAACCAGACTGCCACCCGTATTCTGGAACTGACCGGCAATACCTTTGTAAATTATATCGGCAACTATGATTATTATCTGGAAAAAAAAGATCTTCTGACCCCGGCTGTTTCCACAGCTGCTTCCGAAGACGCACCGGCGCAGGTTTCCGAATCCAAACTAAGCTGGCAGGAGCAGAAAGAAGAACAGGCACGTCTCCGTAAAAGGCAGAACGACCTGAAGAAAACAGAAGAACGTATCGGTGTTCTGGAAACACGTAATGGCAAAATCGATGAACTGATGATGCAGGAAGAAGTCTATACGAATTCTGTTAAATGCCAGGAACTGGCAAAAGAAAAAGCAGCAAACGAAGCAGAACTCGAAGAACTCTATGAAAAATGGGAAGAACTGGCTGAATAAGCCAGTTCTTCCCATTTTCCTGTCAGAGATACGCCCTTCATGCATTCCCTGCTCTTTTTATAATCTTTCTGCAATCGCTTTAATAAACCCTTCACTGTTCAGTACATGTACCTCCGGAAGAGTTGTGATCATTGCCAGATCCTTTGTCATATAACCCTCTTCAATCGTATCAATCGTTGCTTTTTCCAAACGGTCTGCAAAATCCATCAGTTCCTGGTTCCCATCCAGTTCTCCTCTCTTGCGCAAAGCTCCTGTCCATGCAAAAATTGTTGCAACAGAGTTTGTTGAAGTCTCTTCCCCTTTCAGGTGTTTATAATAATGACGCTGTACTGTTCCATGTGCAGCTTCATATTCATAAAAGCCTTCCGGTGATACCAGTACAGATGTCATCATGGCAAGTGAACCAAATGCTGAGGAAACCATATCACTCATCACATCCCCGTCATAATTCTTACATGCCCAGATATAACCACCCTCTGACTTCATTACACGGGCTACCGCATCATCGATCAGTGTGTAGAAATATTCAATTCCCGCTTCATCAAAAAGGTTCTTATACTCCGCATCAAAGATCTCCTGGAAGATATCTTTGAAAGTATGGTCGTATTTTTTGGAAATGGTATCTTTTGTTGCAAACCAAAGATCCTGCTTTGTATCCAGTGCATAACTAAAACAGCTTCTTGCAAAACTTTCAATCGATGCATTGATATTGTGCATTCCCTGGATAATACCTGCTCCATCGAAATTATGGATCAGCTCTCTTGTCTCTGTTCCGTCAGGTGCCGTGTAGACCAGCTCTGCCTTTCCAGGTCCCGGAATCTTCATCTCGGTTCCTTTATATACATCCCCATAAGCATGACGGGCAATCGTGATCGGCTTCTTCCAGTTCTTTACACATGGTTCAATTCCTTTTACCACGATTGGAGCACGAAATACCGTTCCATCCAGAATCGCACGGATTGTTCCGTTCGGACTCTTCCACATCTCTTTGAGTTCATATTCTTTTACTCTTGCCGCATTCGGTGTAATGGTCGCACATTTGACTGCTACTTTGTACTTCTTTGTTGCATTAGCCGAATCAACTGTAACTTGGTCATCTGTCTCATTGCGGTGTTCCAATCCAAGATCATAATAATCTGTCTTAAGATCAATATACGGCAGAAGAAGATCATCTTTTATCATCCTCCAGAGAATTCTGGTCATCTCATCTCCGTCCATCTCAACAATCGGTGTCGTCATCTGAATTTTACTCATAACTTCGTCTCCTTTTTGGCTATTTTTCTTCGATATGCAGGTTCTCCATAACATGCATAATATGGATCGTTGCCAGATTGCCGGCTTTTTCCGCATCCTTCGCCTTGATGGCATTCAGGATCTCGTTATGCTCACCAATCGACTTGATCGCACGCTCTTCTGTCTTAACGGAAGTCCTTCTTGCAAGCTGTACATATTTGTGAAAATCTGAAAGCACATGATCCAGAATCCTGCTCTGTGATGCCTCATACAGAATCTGATGGAATCTTCCATCCAGCTCTGTCAGCTGATCGGAATGTCCTTTATCCATATGATACTCGGATAAAAGAATGATCTCATCCAGTTCTTCCAGCTGCTCCTGTGTAATATGTTCTGTTGCCCAACGGACACATAATCCTTCCAGCATGGAACGAATCATATAAATATCATGTACATCCTTATCGGAAATACCGGTAACATAAGCTCCTTTATTTGGGATGATGTTCACCAGTCCCTCCAGTTCCAGCTGTCTAAGTGCCTCTCTTACCGGTGTACGGCTAACTCCAAGTTCCTTCCCCAATGTTGCTTCCCTGAGTTCGTCATTTTCTTCATACTTACCTTTCAGAATGTCATCTCTGATAGTTTGAAAAACCTGACTTCTCAATGAATACTCTTCCATTTTATCTCTCTCCTGAATTTCGTTAGATTGTAATCCCCTTTTCGTCACAGATTCTCTCAATCTCCCGGATTAGTTCCTGATCTGTGAGTACGGTCACACGGCCGGATTCATATTCCGCGTCAACCCACTTCTTCAATTCTACAACTAAAATGGAATTCTTGTCTACCTGTTTCTCATTTTTCAGGTGATAATATGTATTTATCCAGTGTGCAATACCTGCAAGGCCGGAAGTATTTGACACAGCAACCAGCGGTGGACGGTTCAGAAACTTGCCGGTATCAAACACATTGTAGATTTCTTCGTTCTTTAACAGTCCGTCTGCATGGATCCCCGCACGGGTTACATTGAAATTCTTTCCGACAAACGGGGTACGCGGCGGAATCTGGTATCCAATCTCTTTTTCATAATATTCTGCCAGTTCAGTAATCACCGTTGTATCCATACCATCCAGCGTTCCGCGAAGCTGCGCATATTCAAAAATCATCGCTTCCAGCGGCGTATTGCCGGTACGTTCACCGATTCCAAACAAGGAACAGTTCACACCACATGCTCCATAAAGCCAGGCCGTTGTTGAATTGTTGACTGCCTTGTAAAAATCATTATGTCCGTGGAATTCGATCAGTTCACTCGGTACACCTGCATGTACTCTGAGTCCGTAAATGATACCCGGAATGGAACGAGGAATCACAGCCCCCGGATAGTTGACTCCGTATCCCATTGTATCACAGACACGGATCTTCACCGGAATCTGATATTCTTCCATCAGATGCATCAGTTCCAGACAGAATGGAATGACAAATCCATAAATATCCGATCTGGTAATATCTTCCAGATGACATCTTGGACTGACACCGGTCTCCAGACATTCACGTACAACTGACAGATAATGTTCCATCGCCTCTCGTCTTGTCATCTTCAGTTTATAAAAAATATGATAATCCGAACAGCTTACCAGAATTCCGGTTTCCTTCATTCCCAGATCTTTTACCAGCTCAAAATCCTTTTTATTTGCACGGATCCAGCTTGTGACCTCCGGGAACTTATAACCTCTTTCCATACATTTATATACGGCATCACGGTCTTTCTTGCTGTATAAGAAAAATTCACTCTGACGAATCTTCCCCTGCGAACCTCCAAGCCTGTGCATATAATCGAAAATGGTTACAATCTGATCCGTTGAATAGGGTGCTCTCGACTGCTGTCCATCCCTGAATGTCGTATCCGTGATCCAAATCTCATCCGGCATACTGTGCGGTACAATACGATCATTAAACGCAATCTTCGGAATCTCATCATAATGAAACAGGTTCCGGAACACATTCGGTGTGTCCACGTCTACCAGCGGGTACATATGCTCCTCAAGTTGCAATAAATTTGTATGCTTATCCAGATAAACCTTTCTATTTTCCATAACCGTCACTCCCTGACCTGTATTTTTGTATTATTGTATACAACTATACCTTCGATGTCAACCCCATTTTCCTCATTTCGTGGCTTTAACCCAGTATTTCATTCAATTAAAGTGCTAATTGGTTAAATTTCCATATTTTTCCATCTATATCTCCCGTCTTTAACAAGCACCCAATCACATTTGCAGTCTCTATCCCCTCTCCCTCACTATGAAGCAGTCCTGCCCTTTTAACCAATACCGTTCATTGGCCGGGCGAGAAAAAGAATCTCTTCCAATCCTATTTTGTGCAATGGAGATGAAACTCAAAAATTATGGAAGCCTCTGCTGACATAATTTTCGCCTTCAGAGGTTCATCGGAATGGTTTGCACAACCTGGATTGGAAGAGATTCTTTTTCTCGCCCGACCTAACAACCTTATTTTCAAAAAAAGACAGCCTCATCCCTCACCAGGGGATAAGACTGTCCTCTTAAACATTCTAATATAACTTCGCACTGATCAGCTTCGGTCTGAACCCGGCTGCCTCCAATGCCGCAATGATCCGGTTCTTATGATCGGTTCCAAATGCTTCCAGTGTCACACGAAGCTCCACAGCCGCATTCCGGTTAATACTTACAAACTGATTATGTTCCAGTTTGATCACATTTCCCTGCTCTTCTGCAATCGTCTGTGCCACTTTTACCAGTTCACCCGGTTTATCCGGAAGAAGTACCGATACAGAGAAGATACGGTCTCTCTGGATCAGTCCGTGCTGTACAACTGAAGACATGGTAATAACATCCATGTTCCCGCCGCTTAAGATAGATACTACTTTCTTACCTTTCAGATCCAGCTGTTTTAAAGCTGCAACGGAAAGAAGACCGGAGTTTTCTACTACCATTTTATGGTTTTCCACCATATCAAGGAATGCTCCGACCAGTTCATCGTCTTCTACAGTTACGATCTGGTCTACATTTTCCATGACGTATGGGAGATTCTGTTCCCCGACTTTTTTTACTGCTGTACCATCTGCGATCGTGTTGGCACTTGGAAGTGTTACGGTATGTCCTGCTTCGATTGCAGCAGTCATACTTGCTGCTTCTGCCGGTTCCACACCAATCACTTTGATCTTTGGATTCAGCATTTTCGCAAGTGTAGATACACCTGTGATCAGTCCGCCGCCCCCGATCGGTGCAAGGATATAATCAACGGTCGGGAGTTCCTGGACAATTTCCATTGCAATCGTTCCCTGTCCGGTAGCTACATCCAGATCATCAAACGGATGTACAAAAGTATATCCGTACTCTTCTGCAAGCTCATAGGCCTTTGCACAGGCATCGTCATAGACATCTCCGTGTAAAACAACCTCGGCGCCATAGCTCTTGGTACGGTTTACCTTGATCAGCGGAGTGACAGTTGGCATAACAATCGTCGCCTTACATCCAAACGCTTTTGCCGCATATGCCACACCCTGCGCATGGTTTCCTGCTGAAGCTGTGATCAGACCTTTTGCACGATCTTCCTCAGAAAGTGTGCTGATCTTGTAATAAGCTCCTCTTAATTTGTATGCACCTGTGTACTGCATATTTTCCGGTTTCAAATAGACCTTTCCCCCGGTCTGACTACTGAGATACTCACTGTAGATAAGCTTTGTCGGACGTGTCACACGTTTTACGATCTCGCTTGCTTCTTCAAATTTTTCCAATGTCAGCATATTATTATTCTTCTCCTTCTTCCTTCTTTTCTTCTGTTGTAAATAATGCCTGTACAAATTCGTCAGAATCGAATTTCTGCAGATCATCGATTGTCTCACCGACACCTATATATTTAACAGGAATTCCAAGCTCTGCCTGAATTGCAACTGCAATTCCACCTTTGGCCGTTCCATCCATCTTAGTCAGGATAATTCCTGTAATATCCGCAACATCACTGAATTCTTTTGCCTGTGAAAGTGCATTCTGTCCGGTCGTTGCATCCAGAACGACCAAAGTTTCCCTGTATGCTTCCGGATATTCTCTTTCCAGCACACGGTTAATCTTCTTCAGTTCCTCCATCAGGTTCTTTTTATTGTGAAGTCTTCCGGCTGTATCCACCAGAAGGATATCTGCCTTTCTCGCTTTTGCAGCCGCTACCGCATCATAAACGATGGCTGCCGGATCTGCACCTTCCTGTCCGCCGATCAGATCTGCATCCGAACGATGTGCCCATTCCTTTAATTGATCGCCCGCAGCTGCACGGAAAGTATCTGCTGCAGCAAGCACAACTTTCTTGCCCTGACCTCTCATCTTACCGGCAAGTTTTCCGATAGTAGTCGTCTTTCCGACTCCATTTACTCCGATCACCAGAACAACAGAAGTCTGGTTTTCAAATTCATAAGCTGTCTCGCCTACATCCATCTGCTCTTTGATACTGTCGATCAGGAGCTGTCTGCACTCAATCGGCTCTTTGATATGCTGTTCTTTTACTTTTTTACGAAGATCATCAAGAATCGCGTAAGTTGCTTTTACCCCCAGATCTCCCATGATCAGAACCTCTTCCAGTTCCTCATAAAAGTCCTCATCTATCTTTGAAAATCCATGAAAAATACTGTCCATTCCAGACACGATATTATCGCGCGTCTTGTTAAGTCCTGCTACCAGACGTTTAAAAAATCCCATTTTTTCTTCTGCCATCATATCCTCCTATCCACTACTTTGTAAGCTCATCTTCCAGAAGATCCACAGATACCAGCGTTGATACCCCTTTTTCCTGCATAGTGATCCCATACAGCCGGTCTGCCGCTGTCATCGTACCGCGACGGTGTGTAATGACGATAAACTGTGTATTTTTCGTCAGCTTGTGCAAATACTGTGCAAATCTCGTGACATTAGAATCATCCAGTGCCGCCTCGATCTCATCCAGCAGACAAAACGGGGAAGGTTTCAGATTCTGGATTGCAAACAGCAGCGAAATCGCCGTCAACGCCTTTTCTCCACCGGAAAGCTGCATCATATTCTGAAGTTTTTTACCCGGCGGCTGCGCAATAATCCGAATTCCGGCTTCCAGCACATCCTCATCATCCATCAGTTCCAGAGTTCCTTTTCCACCACCGAATAGTTGTTTGAACACCTGATTAAACTCCTGGCTGATCTTTGCAAACTGCTCAGTAAACTGCTTGCGCATCGCCTCGTCCAGCTCTTCAATGATCTTCTTGAGCGTTGCTTCTGCCTCTACCAAATCATCATGCTGCGTTTTCATAAATTCATACCGCTCGGAAAGATTTTTAAAATCTTCGATCGCATTGACGTTCACCGATCCGAGTTTCCGGATCTCCGTCTTTAATTCCTGGATCCGCCTTCGCATCTCGGCAGGATCTGTCAGACTCTCATCCCGGATTTCCAGTGCATGATTATACGTCAGTTCGTACTCTTCCCACATATAATTGATCTGCTTTTCCAAAGCTTCCTCGTAGCCTTCTTTCTTGCTGGTAAGCCGGAAGGATTCTTTATCAAGCTCTGCCATATGGGCTGCCAGATCTTCTCGCTTTTTCAGGAATGCCTTATGCTTCTGATTCAGTTCTTCCCGCTTTTTCTGCGATTCTTCGATCTCTTTGTTGATTTCCTCAAATAATTCCTTTGAATTCTCTATCGTCTGCCGAATCTCGGTAATCTGTGCTTCCTTTTGCTCTATTTCACCGTGATTCTCTCCTTTGCTTGCATTTAAAGTGGCAAGCTCTTCCTGGAATTTTCCCATCTCTTCCCGGATACGGACAAAATTCTCCTCGATAAAATCTTTTTTCTGCTCCAATGCAGCAAAACTGAGGTGAATATTTTCATTTTTGCGCACTTCTGCCGCTTCTGCCTCACGCTCTTTTTCCAGCCACTTCTGTGAGCTTTCCATCTGGCGTGTCAGCTCGTCCTCCAGTTGCTGGCTGGTCTCCAGCTCCATTTTGATCGATTCTTCGTTTTCCTCGATCTCATGAACCTGTTCTTCCAGTTTTTTGCGCTCCGCATAAATTCCTTCTGAATTTTCTCTGGTCACATTTTGAAGGCTTTTTACCTGGTCCAGATTCATCTTCGCAGTATTTTGAACCACATAGTCATTCTGCAACTCCTGCTGGATTTCTTCCACCTTTGCATACAGCGCCGTCCGCTTCTCCTTTGCGGCCGCAACTTCTGCTTCCGATTTCTGGAGTTCTGTTTTCAGACGCGCAACCGTCTTTTCCAGTTCTTCAATCTCACGTCTTCTGCTGAGCAGATTACTGGAATTCTTAAATGCTCCACCACTCATTGCTCCGCCAGGATTGATCAGATCTCCTTCCAGCGTAACGATACGCAGAGACTGACGATACTTTCTTGCCAGGCGGATCCCAGTATCAATGTTGTCTGCCACAAGAGTTCTTCCAAGAAGATGCTCTGCAAGAGATGTAAATTTATCTTCTACCGTTACCAGCTTGTCCGCCGTGCCGATCACACCCGGCTCGCGAAGGGCTTCTGCCCTGGCAAATCCCTGTCCCCCATGAATCGCTGTCAATGGAAGGAAAGTTGCACGGCCATACCGGTTCTGCTTCAGATAACCAATCATTTTTTTTGCAGTCTCTTCGTCTGCAGTAACAATATTCTGGATACTGCCTCCAAGTGCGATCTCCACCGCAGTCTCATATTTTTTATCTACTTTGATCAGATCAGCCACAACCCCCAGGATTTTCGGCTCACGGCTTTTCTGCTCCATCACACGACGGATACTGTTCCCATAACCATCGTAACGCTCCGTAAGGTTCCTCAGAGACTCCAGACGAGAGTACTCCCTGTGATAAGCATTCTGCCTGTTTCGCAGGTTTTCATTTGCCTGTCCGATCTCTTTTTGCAGTCCGGCAATCTCTGTTTCATAGTTTTTGATCTGTTCTACAGAATCCGTGATCTTCCCTGATACTGCCTTCAGTTCTTCCGTATACTGCGCGGCAAGTTCCTGTTGCCTCTGTACATCACTCTCCGCTTCTACCAGACGTTTGTAAAGCAGTGCCCGGCGTACCTTGATCTGTTCAAGCGTCGTTTCATAATGCTGCAGCTTTGCCTTCGTGGATGCACGGTTATTCAGAAGCTCACGGATATCGTTCTGATTCTTTTCAATCTCCACTGTCATCTCTGCAATCCGGCTCTGCAGGGCAGTCAGCTCCTCTCCTGCCTGCTTTTGTCTCTCAGATGCTGCTGCAAGATGTCTGTCGATCTCTGCTTTTTCTTCTTCCAGTTCGGATTTCTGCCTTTCACGGTTTGCAAGCTCTGCCTGAATATCGTTTGCGCGTTTTTCATAGTGTTCATCATTCATACGGACACTGTTGATCTGCTCTTTTAAAAGCTCGATCTGGTTTTCCAACTGCTGCTTCAGAAGTGTTGTCTCATTTCTCTGGCTTTTTGCATGCTCGATTCCGGCGTCGATCTCATCTACTTCCTGCTCGATCTTCTCATACTGTGCCTTCATATTTTCATGCTTTTTGCCGGCTTCAGTGAGTTCATCCTGCGCAATCTTCAGCTTCTCATCGTTTTCCCGGATCTGCCCCTTCAGACGTTTCATCTCCACCAGGAACATATTGATGTCATAATGCTTCAGTTCTTCTCTCTTTTTCAGATATTCCTTCGCTGTCTCCGACTGTTTCTGAAGTGGACCAAACTGCTTTTCCAACTCTCCCAAAATATCATTAACACGGACCAGATTGCTCTGCTCTTCTTCCAGTTTGCGAAGAGATAACGCCTTGCGGCGCTTAAATTTGACAATCCCGGCCGCCTCATCAAAAAGCTCTCGTCTCTCTTCCGGCTTACCGCTCAGGATCTTGTCAATCTGTCCCTGTCCGATGATCGAATATCCTTCTTTTCCGATACCTGTATCATAAAACATCTCATTGATATCTTTGAGCCTGCAGACACTGCCGTTGATCAGGTATTCACTTTCCCCCGAACGGTACAACTTTCTTGTGACTTTAACCTCTTCAAACTCCACCGGGAGTTTGTGATCTGAATTATCCAGTGTAATCGCAACCGATGCGTAGCTGAGGGGTTTTCGGTTTTCCGTACCGGAAAAAATAACATCCTGCATCGTACCTCCACGGAGCTGCTTCACCTTCTGCTCTCCGAGTACCCAGCGGACGGCATCCGCCACGTTACTTTTCCCACTTCCGTTCGGTCCGACGATTCCGGTGATCCCGTTATGAAATTCAAAGACAATCTTATTTGCAAAAGACTTGAATCCCTGTACTTCAATACTTTTTAAATACATGCCTCACCTACTGTACCTTTCCTTCTTTCAGCTTCAGGATTGCCTGATAAGCCGCTTCCTGTTCGGCAGCCTTTTTGGTCCTTCCGATACCACATCCAAAGGCTTCTCCGCCGATCACAACCTCTACACGGAAGGATTTATTGTGGTCCGGTCCCTCTTCTCCTACCAGCTGGTAGACAATTCCTTTTTCCTGACCGCCCTGTACCATTTCCTGCAGGATAGTCTTGCTATCATAAAAGAGCCGTTTCCCTTCCAGGTCGTTTAAAATATATTTTAAAATAAACTCTTTCGCATTAGCAAAACCACCATCCAGATAAATCGCACCAATCAGTGCTTCCAATGCATCCGAGGTAATAGACTCTCTGAATCTTCCACCGGTCGCGTCCTCACCTTTCCCAAGCAGCAGATAACTTCCAAGTTCCAGATCCCGCGCACAAAATGCAAGTGCCTTCTCGCATACCATGCTTGCTCTTAACTTAGTCAGTTCTCCTTCCGGCATTGTCTGGTTCTCGAAAAAAAGATATTCGCTTGAAATCAGTTCCAGAACAGCATCTCCAAGGAATTCCAGACGTTCATTACAGTCTGCCTTCTTCATATGCTTTTCATTCACATAAGAGCTGTGCGTCACAGCATGTCTGAGCAAATGGCTGTTCTTGAAATTGTAGCCGATTTTTTCTTCCAGTTCCTTTACATTTCTGCTCATGATTGCTCCTCCAATTTTAAAAAAGGACACTCCCAAAAAATGGGGATGTCCCCTGTAATCATTTTCCCTAGTTAACAGCGTTCTTGATCTGTTCTACAGCATCACCTACTGTTGCGATCTTTTCTGCATCTTCATTTTCAATTTCGATATCAAATGCATCTTCAATTCCCATAATAATCTGGAAAATATCAAGCGAATCAGCTCCCAGATCATCTACAAATGTAGTGTCCATCGTAATTTCATCCGGGTTACATCCCATCACATCAACAATAATGTCTTTCAGTTTTTCAAATTCCATAATTCTTAATCCTTTCTGAGCTTATTCCTGTGCGGATTTTTCTTCCGCCTGAATACATTCTTTGATCTTTTCATTGATTCCTTCTTCTTTGAAGGTTACGCACTGCAAAATTGAATTGCAGACTTCTTTTGCCTTGGAACTGCCGTGTGTCTTTACTACCAGACCGGTGAGTCCAAGCAGTGGTGCTCCACCGTACTCACTTGCGTCAAAATCCTTCATAGTCTTTTTCAGCACCGGCTTAACCAGAAGTCCACCAATCATGCCGCGGAGATTCTGCTTCATACCACCTTTAATCTTGCTTACAAGAACCGATGCTACTCCTTCATAGAGTTTCAGGATCACGTTGCCGGTAAATGCTTCACAGACGATAACATCTGCCTGTCCGTGAGGGATTTCTCTCGCTTCGATGCTTCCGATAAAGTTAATATCCTTACATTCTTTCAGCATAGGAAAAGTCTCCTTGACCAGGGCATTACCCTTTTCTTCCTCAGCTCCGATATTGACGATCGCAACCTTCGGATTCTTGACTCCCATAATATGTTCCATATAGATCGAACCCATCTTGGCAAACTGCACCAGATGTGAAGGTCTTGCATCTACATTCGCCCCACAGTCGATCAAAATGGAGAATCCTTTTTCTGTCGGGATCAGCGGTGCAAGCGGTGGTCTTTCCACCCCTTTGATACGTCCAACCAGAAGCTGTCCCCCGGCAAGAACCGCACCGGAACTTCCTGCTGAAACAAAAGCGTCAGCTTCTTTATCCTTCACCATCTTAAGACCTACCACAATGGATGAGTCTTTCTTTCTGCGGATCGCCATAACCGGCGGTTCTGCTGTCTCAATTACTTCCGATGTATGAACAACCGAAATCTGTTCTTTATTATATGTGTACCCGGAAAGTTCCTGATTGATGACATCTTCTTTTCCGACCAGGATCACATGGATCGCATCTGACTTCCCGACCGCCTCGACCGCACCTTTGATGATCTCATGCGGTGCGTTGTCTCCGCCCATTGCATCGACAACAACTTTTGTTATTTCTTTCATACTGTTACCTCCCAGCATTACTAAACCAATTCTACTAGACATGACCGTAAAAATCAATAATATTTAGCAGATTTAGGAAAATTAGGAAAAAGAAAAGGAGTTAAGCAATACGCCTAACTCCTGTACTATAGCTTTTTTTAATTAGTTTTCTACAGTAACGATTTCTCTCTTGTTGTAAGATCCACAAGCTTTGCAAACTCTGTGTGGCATCATAAGTTCTCCACATTTGCTGCATTTCACCAGATTCGGTGCGCTCATTTTCCAGTTTGCTCTTCTCTTGTCTCTTCTTGCTTTAGAAGATTTATTCTTTGGACAAATTGACATAGGTTACACCTCCTTAAAATTCTTGTAAAGATCGCGGATAACTGACATTCTAGGGTCAAGACTGGTGTCTTCGCAGTCGCAGCTTCCCTCATTCAAGTTCTGACCACATACACTGCAAATCCCTTTACAGTCTTCGCTACATAGAACTTTCATCGGCCACCCTACTAAAATCTCGTTATAGAGCAGCTGCTCCACATCAAGATGATATCCGTCAATGTAATTCGCTTCATCGGATTCGCCATCATCTTCTCCGTCTGCCAGAGCTGTATTCACCTGCTTTTCAAAGGAAAGCGTGAAATCTGTCGGTACATCTGTAAGACATCTGTCACACGGAATGATTACCGTAAGACTTGTCTCACAACTGATATGAAGTTTTTTTTCGCCGGCATACTCGACATGAATATGCACAGGCTGTGTCCGGCTTACCGGAAATCTGCTTCCGTTCACCTTCACTTCTTTCATCTCAGTGCCGACCACTTCGTCAATGGACTTATGCGGTTCAGATAAGACTTCGGACAGGTCAATTAACATAATTCTTTCTCCTGTTCACACCTAAACTATTATACCATGTAAATTCTTTTTGTCAAGGATGATTTACAGATTTTAAGGTTTTTTCTAATTTCTTCTGTTATACAAGTGCAACTGTCTCTCTTGCAATTGCAAGTTCTTCGTTTGTCGGAACTACAAGAACTTTCACTTTGGAATCTGGTGTAGAGATTACGATCTCTTCTCCACGTTTTCCATTTGCTTCTTCATCGATTGTAATTCCAAGATATCCAAGATAGCTGCAGACTTTTGTTCTTACAAGTGCACAGTTCTCACCGATACCTGCTGTAAATACGATATTATCAACACCGTTCATTGCTGCTGTGTAAGCACCAACATATTTTGCTACTCTGTATGCAAATACGTCGATTGCAAGTTCTGCACGCTTGTTGCCTGCTTTTGCTGCTGCCTCAAGATCACGGAAGTCGCTGGATACACCGGATACACCTTCCACACCTGATTTCTTGTTCAGGACATTCATAATTCCTGCAATGTCAAGGTTTTCTTTCTTAGCAATGAATTCCATGATCGCCGGATCAATATCTCCGGAACGTGTTCCCATTACAAGACCTTCCAACGGAGTAAGTCCCATAGAGGTATCTACTGATTCTCCGTTAAGCACTGCTGAAACAGATGCTCCATTACCAAGATGGCATACGATCGTCTTTGTTGCGTTGTATGGTTTTCCAACAATCTCAGCTACTCTCTTAGATACGAAGCTGTGGCTTGTTCCGTGGAATCCGTAACGTCTTACTTTGTATTTTTCATAATATTCATATGGAAGTCCATACATATAAGCTTTCTCAGGCATTGTCTGATGAAAAGCAGTATCAAATACAACAACCTGTGGTGTGCCCGGCATCAGACTTTCACAAGCTTCGATTCCGATTAGGTTTGCCGGGTTGTGAAGTGGTGCAAGGTCATTGCACTCTGCGATCGCAGCTTTTACTTCCGGTGTTACAACTACAGATTTTGCAAACTTTTCTCCGCCGTGAACAACACGATGTCCGACTGCTCCGATTTCGTCAAGGCTCTTAACAACACCTGTATCTGCATCTGTCAGCGCGTCGATTACGAACTGGATTGCTTCTGTATGTGTAGGCATAGCCTTTTCAGATACATTCTTCTCTCCACCTGCCGGCTGATAGGTAAGTCTTCCGTCAATACCGATTCTTTCGCAAAGACCTTTTGCGAGAACCGCCTCCGATTCTGAGTTGATGAGCTGGAACTTCAGTGATGAACTTCCGCAGTTGATTACTAATACATTCATTGATGTTTCTCCCTTCTGGTACTAGAATTTTCTTTATTAGAACTCACACTCTATTCTTAATTATACTCCTTGCACACATTGTATACAAGTAATGTTATTTTTTTCACGTAATATTTTCCAGTACAATGTTTTTTGCACAAAAACTCTTTTTATAGTATAATCTTTTCACAAACAACACAAAGGAGATTTTAGTTAAAAGTATGAAAATCGTCGGTATCATCGCAGAATATAATCCGTTCCACAACGGACATCAGTATCATATAGACCAGGCACTTCAAAAAACGGGGGCAGATGCGGCAGTTGTCCTTATGAGTGGTGACTTCGTCCAGCGTGGCGCCCCTGCTATCGCACCAAAGCATTTGCGGGCAAAAGCTGCCCTTCTTGGCGGTGCATCACTCGTTCTGGAGCTCCCGGTCCTTTTTTCCTGTGGCAGTGCAGAGTTGTTTGCAAGAGGTGCCGTTTCTATTTTTAACAGTCTTGGCTGTATTTCCTATCTCTGCTTTGGCAGTGAGTGTGGCGATATCAAAAAACTCAATCGGCTTGCCCGGATTCTTTCCGAAGAGCCAGAAGTCTACCGGCAGCTCCTGCAGGATGAACTGCGAAAAGGCCGACCGTTTCCGCAGGCACGCCAGACTGCCCTAAGTGTCTATACAAAGGATCCGTCCCTTGCCGAAATCCTGTCCTCACCAAACAATACTCTTGGGATTGAATACTTAAAAGCGCTCCGGTATTTCAAAAGTCCGATCCAGCCTTTCGCAATTCCCCGCGAGGGATCCGGCTACCACGATACTGCCCTCTGCGAAACCTTCAGTTCCGCAACTGCGATCCGCAATCGAATTCTGAATCCATCTTTACCAGAAGATGCTTTTTCATCCGTCGCAGGACAACTTCCGCCCGCTTCTTCAGATCTGCTGCGAAAGAATTACCAGTCCTCACTTCCGGTTACCCAGGATGATTTTTCGCTCCTGCTAAAGTATCGACTACTCTGTGAGAGTGCTTCCTCTCTAACCGATTACCTTGATGTCAGCAAAGACCTCGCCAACCGGATCATCAATCAGAGAAATGATTTTGCTACCTGGAGTTCCTTCTGCGATCTTCTGAAAACCAGAGAGCTTACCTACACCCGGATCAGCCGCGCCCTGCTGCACATCCTGCTCGGCATAGAAAAGGACACCTTCCGACATGAGCCTCCTTTCTGTTTTGCAGAAGATTCCGGTAACATTTCCGGCAAAGCAAAAAAAGAGCGGTCATCCACATCCGCCCTTTATGCCCGCGTACTCGGTTTTCAAAAAAAAGATACTCAAATCCTTAAAGAGATCAAAGAGTATGCCACCATCCCTCTGATCACAAAGCTCGCAGATGCCAGAGATCTCACCTCCGCCACCCAGGTCCTCCTGAACCTGGACATTTTCGCATCAGACCTGTATGAATCCATAATTACCGAGAAATTTGGCACACCTTTTACAAATGAATACCAGAAGCAGTTGCAAATTATTTAACCCTTCCCCTTTGTCAAAAAGAGACTTTTTGCACACCACTACTACGCATGTTTGTGCAAAAAGTCTCTTTCTCATTTAGTTCACATGAAGAATTTTGGTAAGAGTCACCGCCCTGGCTCCAGGTCCGATATGGCATGCCACACTCAACGACAGTGGATCCATCCGGATTTCAAACTCCGGAAATGCTTCATGAAGCTCATCCAGCCATTCCTGTGCCTCCTTGCGGTCTCCTGTGTAAGCTGCATCCAGATACAGATCTTTTTTTCCATCACAATCTCCGAATTCTGAAGTACGAATCTCATTAATTGTCTTGATCATCGTCTTCTTTGCACTCTTCCATCCTCTTGACTTCGCAAACGCATCCAGCTTTTCTCCTTTAAGACGGAGAACTGGCTTCAGGTTCAGAACCGTTCCAATCGCTGCAGCTGCCGGTGTAAGTCTGCCGCCTTTCTTCAGGTATTTTAAAGTATCTACTGTAATATAGATATCACTGTCCCACTGGATCGCTTCTAACAGTTCTTTAATTTCTGCCGCGCTCTTTCCAGCATCTGCAAGCTTTTTCGCCTCTTCCACCGATCTTCGCTGCGTAACAGAAATCCGGTGATTATTTACGACCTGTACTTTTCCATCATAGTCCTGGGAAAGCATGATTGCAGTCTCACATGAACTGCTAAGACCGGCTGACATCGGAATATGTACAACCTCATCATATTCCTCCAGCGCCTTGTCCCACATATCCATTACATCTCCGGGAGCCGGTTGAGAAGTCTTAATATCTGCATCTCCTGCCAGTTTTTCATAAAACTCCTCCTGCGTGAGTGTGATATCCTCGTAAAACAACTCCTCATTGATATAGAATGGCATCGGAAGTACGTAAATTCCCATCTTCTTTCCTTCTGCCTGTGTAATTCCACTGTTACTATCTGTTACAATCGCAACTTTCCCCATGCTCTCTTTACCTCTTTCTAATTTTTAAAACTATGTATCGGTGCAGGAATTCTTCCCTTTCGATTCACAAATGCACTGCAGTCAAATTCATTGACCGGCATGATCGGCGCATATCCCAAAAGGCCACCAAACTCTGCCATATCTCCAACATCCTTTCCAACTACAGGTATCACACGAACCGCCGTTGTCTTCTGATTGACCATTCCGATCGCCATCTCATCCGCAATGATCCCGGAAATCGTAGTAGCTTTCGTCTTACCCGGAATAGCGATCATATCAAGTCCTACCGAGCAGACGCAAGTCATCGCCTCCAGCTTTTCTATACAAAGAGATCCGGCATTGACTGCATCGATCATTCCTTTATCCTCACTGACCGGAATAAAAGCTCCGCTTAAACCTCCTACATAGGAAGACGCCATAACGCCACCTTTTTTCACCTGATCGTTCAGCATAGCAAGTGCTGCTGTTGTTCCTGGTGCACCAACTCTCTCAAGTCCGATTTCTTCCAGAATCTCCGCTACTGAATCGCCAACAGCCGGTGTCGGTGCAAGTGACAGGTCAATGATTCCGAACGGAATACCAAGCCTTTTGGAAGCTTCTCCGGCTACAAGCTGGCCAACCCTTGTCACCTTAAATGCGGTCTTCTTGATCGTATCACAAAGTTCCTGAAAGCCCTCGCCACGACATTTTTCAATCGCTCTTTTTACAACACCAGGTCCGCTGACACCGACATTGATCACGGCATCTCCTTCGGTAACACCTAAAAAAGCCCCTGCCATAAACGGATTATCATCCGGTGCATTACATAAAACTACAAATTTTGCACAGCCAATCGAATCCTTGTCCTTTGTCGCCTCTGCTGTCTCTTTTACAATCTCGCCGCAAAGACGGACTGCATCCATATCAATACCAGTCTTTGTCGAACCTACATTGACCGAACTGCACACACGCTCTGTCTTTGCCATTGCCATCGGAATGGAACGGATCAGGAGTTCATCGCTCTTTGTCATTCCCTTGGATACGATTGCAGAGTATCCTCCGATAAAGTTTACACCGACTTCCTTTGCTGCTTTATCCAGTGTCTCTGCGATCGTCACAAAATCCTCTGTTTTTTTGCAGGCTGAACCGCCAACAAGTGCAACCGGTGTAATGGAAATCCGCTTATTAACGATCGGAATTCCAAATTCACTTTCGATCTTCTCTCCTGTCGATACAAGATCCTTTGCAAGTGTTGTGATTTTTTTATATATCTTTTCATTCAGTCTGTCCAGATCTGAGTCAATACAGTCCATCAGACTGATACCCAATGTGATTGTTCTTACATCCAGATTTTCTTCTTCGATCATCTGGTTTGTTTCTACTACTTCGTAAAAATTAATCATAGCGGTTCTCCTTACACTCTGTGCATTTTTTCAAAAATCTCTTCTCTCTGACAATGAATATTGACACCGATCTGTAAGCCGATATCACGAAGTTCTACCGCTACGATATCCAGTTCTTTTTTTGAATTTTCCACATCTGCAACCGCCATCATATTAAAATACCCATCCACGATCGCCTGGGAAATATTTAAAATATTGATATTGGTCTCTGCCAGGTATGTACATACTTTTGCAATAATTCCTACCGAATCTTTACCGACTACTGTAATAATGCATTTCTTCATTCTGCCTGTCCTCCTGAATCCAATCCTGCATACTTTCTTTTTCTAAACCTCGATCACTGCAGACACCTGATCCCTTTTTGCAACTGCGATTGGTATCTCATCCCCCTTATACGGGTTCTGCCCCAAAGTGACCTCCAGCTTGACAGTCTCATACGCAAGTTCTTCGTAATTATTCTCCTTGCTCAAATGCCCCAGCAATACACTCTGCAAGTTATTGTGTAGTATATCACAAAGAAGCCGTCCTGACAATTCATTTGATAAATGTCCTCTGTCCCCAAGAACTCTCTGCTTCAGGTAATACGGATAAGGACCGACTTCCAGCATATGTATATCATGGTTAGATTCCAGAAGGACCGCATTTAAATCCTTCAGGTTCTCTACCGTATATTCATCGTATTTTCCAAGATCCGTTGCTACCGCGATCTTCTTTCCATCCTGCTCAAAGCGGTAGCCGCTCGGTTCATTTGCATCATGGGAAATAGCAAATGGATGCACATCAATATCTCCCAGCTTAAATTCTTTATCTACCTGGATTTCATGGTAAAGTCCTTCCGGCATTTTCCCGAGATTTTTATAATCACGGATTCCCCGAATCGTTCCCGGTGTTCCATAGATCGGGATCTCATATTTTCTGCTGAATACACCAAGTCCCTGAATATGATCTGCATGTTCATGGGTGATCAGGATTCCATCCAGCTCTTTCCCTTTTATTTCAAGTTCCTTTAAGCCTTCCTCAATTCGTTTTTTGCTGATTCCTGTATCTACAAGCAGATGCGTTCGATCGCTCCCCACATAAATACAGTTTCCGCTGCTGCCACTGGCAATGCTGCATAATCTCATCTTGTTTCTTCTCCCTGTTCTTAGCCTCTTCCCAGTGCCAAGTCTATCTGTTTTTCCGTTTCTTCAAAGGTTCCGCCGTTTTCGATCACAAGATCCGAAACCGCTGTAAATGTCTCTTCCGACGGCTGATTTGCAAACACCGCATACATTTTTTCATCTGAATATCCGCGTGAACTTCTCAGTCTCTCCATCCTGATCTCCTGTGGCACATGAATATACCAGATCTCATCCAACATCTCACGATATACCGGTTCCGTAAGGAGTGCGGCTTCCAGAATAAAAAGCTCTTTTCCCTCTTCCTGCGCCTTCTGCATTTCCTCCCGGATCTTTTCATTGACCGCCGGATGCACGATCGCATTAAGCTTTTGCAGTTTCTCTGGCTGATCAAACACAATTCTGCCAAGAATTTTCCGATCAATCGTTCCGTCAGGATTTAAAATTTCTTTTCCAAACGTCTCCACGACCTTCTGATAACATTTTTCTCCCGGAAGCTGTACCTGATGTGCCACCAGATCTGACTGGCAGATCACCGCACCGCACACTACACTTAAAAAGTCGAGTACTTTGCTCTTCCCGGAACCAATACCTCCTGTTATTCCTATTTTTCTCATATCTGTTTCCTTCTATTTTGCCTCATACCAATTTTTTCCACTATGCATGTCAATTTCAAGCGGAACGGAAAGATCTGCCGCATGCATCATGCCTTCTTTCAGGATCTCCCGCACTTCCTCTTCCTCTTCCTTCCATGTCTCGATCAGAAGTTCGTCGTGTACCTGCAGAACCAGCCTGGATTTCATGTTTCTCATGCGAAGCTCTTTGTCCACAGCGATCATTGCGATTTTCATGATATCTGCAGCCGTTCCCTGGATCGGAGAATTCATTGCCACACGTTCCCCGAATTGTCTCTGCATAAAATTGCTGGAAGACAGCTCCGGAACCGGTCTTCTTCTGCCAAATAAGGTCACAACATATCCCTGTTCTTTTGCATGAGCAACTGCATCATCCAGAAATTTCTTGATGCCCGGATAGGTTTCAAAATAACGGTCAATATATTCGGCCGCTTCTTTTCTCGTAATACTTAAATCCTGGCTCAGTCCAAAAGAACTGATCCCATAGACAATACCAAAGTTGACTGCTTTTGCATTTCGCCTCTGCAGATCGGTCACTTCATCAAACGGAGTATGAAACACCTGAGAAGCTGTGATCCGGTGAATGTCCTTTGCCTCCCGGTATGCTTCGATCAGTGCTGCATCTCCGGAGCAATGTGCCAGCACACGCAGTTCTATCTGCGAATAATCAGCATCTACAAACACATATCCCTCTTCCGGCACAAATACTTTACGGATCAGCCGTCCAAGTTCTACCCTCGCCGGGATATTCTGCAGGTTTGGCTCTGTACTGCTGATACGTCCGGTCGCTGTGACTGTCTGGTTGAATTTTCCATGGATCCGGTGATCATCTTCATGAATAAATACGGCAAGCCCATCTGCATAAGTCGATTTCAGCTTGGCAAGCTGACGATATTCCAGGATTTTTGCCACGATTGGATAATCCGGTGCCAGCTTATCCAGTACGTCTGCTGCCGTCGAATATCCTGTTTTCGTCTTCTTTCCATTTGGAAGGGACAGATGTTCAAAAAGGACCACGCCCAGCTGCTTTGGTGAATTGATATTAAATTCTTCCCCGGCAAGCTCATAAATTTCCTTTTCCAGCTGTACGATTTTTCCGCCAAGCTGTTCTCCATAGCTTTTCAGTTCTTCTGCTTCTACACGCACCCCATTCTGTTCCATGTGGAACAGAGTAAATACAAGCGGCATCTCTATTTCTGTAAAAAGCTTCCACATTTCCTCTTTTTTCAGCTTTTCTTCCAAAACTTCCGATGACGCAAATGCAGCATAGGCTTCATAACAGACCATTTTTTCCAGTTCTGTCTTCGGATCGATCATCAATCCAAGATGCTCCTGTGCCACATCTTCAAATCCATAATCATTTTTCAACGGATTCAGGAGGTAAGCTGCTACAATACTGTCAAAGCACTTCTCCTCTGCTGCTCCTTCTAATCCTTTCAGATAAGGCAGGGATGACTTCAGATCAAACACCACAAACCGTCCGGCATGCTTTGCCACATGTACAAGTGCCTCCAGAAGTTCCTCCATGCTGTATCCATTTCCTGCCGGAATACAGTAGATCTTCTCTTTTCCAAACGAAATTCCAATTCCACCTATCTCAGCATTTCCTGCAAACAGCGGAAGTACATTTCTGGTGTCTTTGTAAAGAACAGCTCCCACTGTCTGCGCTTTTTCTGCCTCCGCAAAGATTTTCTGAATTTCTTCTTTTCCCACAGCGATCACAAATGCATCTTCAATCGAATTCTCACTCTGCACATCAAAACGATTCAGCAGATTCTTGAACTGCAGTCTCTGGAAATAGACATAAGCTTCCTCTGTATAAAGATTTCCAAGCTTCGCCGCTTCCAGTTCATAAGCAAAATCCGCGTCTACATCAATTGTCGCCAGCACCTTACTCATTTGTGCCTGATCCCAGTATTCCACCAGATTTTTCGATGCTCTCGGCGGCTTCAGTTCGGATGCATGCTTGTAGGCATTTTCAATAGATCCGTATTCTACAATAATCTTGGTCGCCGTCTTTTCTCCGACTCCAGGCACCCCTGGGATATTATCTGAAGTATCTCCCATCAATGCTTTCACATCGATAAATTCTGTCGGTGTCACCTGGTATTTTTCTTTTACGTCCACTGCATAATAATTCTCGATCTCAGTTCCGGTCCGTTTTGTCTTCGGAATCCGGATCTCAACATGGTCTGTAGCAAGCTGGAGAAGATCTCTGTCTCCGGAAATAATGACCACTTCCATCCCCATTCGCTCGCATCTTTTGGACAGCGTTCCAAGAAGGTCATCTGCCTCCAGCCCTTCCTGCTCGATCGTCCGGATTCCCATAGCATGCAGAACTTCCTTCATCAACGGTACCTGCTGTCTGAGTTCTTCTGCCATCGGCTTTCTCGTCCCCTTATACGCCTCAAACATCTTATGGCGGAAAGTCGGCGCATGCACATCAAATGCAACGGTCAGATACTCCGGCTTTTCCTCCTCCAGAATCTTGAACATAATATTTAAGAATCCATATATTGCATTCGTATGGAGTCCTTCCGCATTTGTCAGATCCGGAAGTCCGAAAAACGCCCTGTTCAGAATACTGTGTCCGTCTATCAATACGATTTTGCTCATAATCAACTGCCTCTCTGTAAGTCTCATCACTTACTTCTATCTTTTCTATCTATTCGTTCAAATATACAACATCTCATTATGACATTTTTTTTTGATATTTTCAATACATGAAGGGGTAAAAAAGATCCTCATCAAAATTACAGATACACGAAATGTGCCACAATAATTGTGTATATACGAAAAAATACATCACGAATCCTCGCAATGTACTTCTCATATCTTTTATTCAATTCCAGTTAATTATCAACTGCCGGCAGCGGGACTTGAACCCGCACGCGGTCACCCGCAACAGATTTTGAGTCTGCCTCGTCTGCCATTCCGACATGCCGGCATAAAATTCATGTTTTTTAATCACGAACCGAAAATAATCATATCATACTTATCTTCGGTTCGCAAGTATTTTTTCAAAATAAACTATTTGAAATTATTTTCCGAGCTTATCCGCTTCTTCCGTATTCTTCTTAAGTTCCTCATAAACCGGGAAGCAGTCGAAAGTTGCAAAGTAATCCATCGGAGTCTCTGCTCTGCGGATCAGCTGTGTACCTCCGTCCTCTTTCAGAAGAACTTCTGCGGAACGAAGACGTCCGTTGTAATTATATCCCATAGAGAATCCATGTGCTCCGGTATCATGGATCACAAGCAGATCTCCCATGTCAATCTTCGGAAGCTGACGGTCAATTGCAAATTTATCATTATTCTCGCACAGAGAACCAGTCACATCGTAAGTATGATCGCATGGTTCATTTTCTTTTCCCATGACAGTGATGTGATGGTAGGCACCATACATAGCCGGACGCATCAGGTTTGCAGCACATGCATCTACACCGATGTACTCTTTGTGCGTATGCTTTTCATGAATTGCTTTTGTCACAAGGCATCCATAAGGTCCAAGCATAAAACGGCCAAGCTCTGTGTAAATCGCCACATCGCCCATTCCAGCCGGAACAAGAACCTCTTCGTACACTTTTTTTACACCTTCACCGATCACCTTGATATCGTTCGGTTCCTGATCCGGTTTGTAAGGGATTCCCACACCACCGGAAAGGTTGATGAACTTGATATGTACACCGGTCTCCTTCTGAAGCTTAACTGCTACTTCAAACAAAGTACGTGCAAGTGTCGGATAATATTCATTAGTTACAGTATTACTTGCAAGGAATGCATGGATACCGAACTCTTTTGCGCCTTTGGACTTCAGGATCTTGAATGCCTCAAAAATCTGTTCAGTTGTCATACCGTATTTGGCATCTCCCGGATTATCCATAATACTGTTGGAAATTTTGAAAAGTCCACCCGGATTATAACGGCAGCTGATTGTCTCCGGAATCTTTCCGATCGTCTTTTCCAGAAAATCAATGTGTGTGATATCGTCCAGGTTGATGATCGCGCCGAGCTTATCAGCAAGTGCAAATTCCTCTGCCGGTGTATCATTGGAAGAAAACATAATATTTTCTCCAACCTGTCCGACAGACTCAGACATTAAAAGCTCTGTATAGGAAGAGCAGTCACATCCACATCCATATTCTTTTAAAATATTGAGGATATATGGGTTTGGAGTCGCCTTTACTGCAAAATATTCTTTATATCCTTTGTTCCATGCAAATGCTTCTTTGAGTGCCTTTACATTTTCTCGGATCCCTTTCTCATCATAAAGATGAAACGGAGTCGGATATTCTTTTACGATTTCATCTAACTGTGTCTTTGTTACGAATGGTTCTTTTTTCATCCTGTTCATCTCTCTTTCGTTTAGTCGATGGTTGCAATACGCATCATATTACTTACAGAACCCTTTTCACGCTGTACGCTCGGTGAAGGAATACCAGCTGTCAGGACCACAATATCTCCACTGTCCACGCATTTCTTTGCCTGTGCAAGATCAATTGCCCCACTGCAGATATCATCTGTTGTATGGAATTCCAGAGACTTCAATCCTCTTACGCCCCAGTAGATCGACATCCGGCGAAGGGTACGTTCGTTCGGTGTAATTCCAAGAATTTCCTGTCTCGGGCGAAGGTTGGATACAACCCTTGTTGTTGCACCAGATACAGATGGAGTGATGATGCATCTTGCATTCAGGTTCGCTGCCGCAAGAACAGAAGCATATCCGATCGCACTGGACACACCTGATTTCAGATGATCGCCGGCTTTAACAAGAATAGAATCATAATCCAGATGTTCCTCTGTCGTCTCTACAATATGAACCATCATCTGGAGTGCTTCCAGAGGATATTTTCCCTGTGCTGTTTCTCCGGAAAGCATAACTGCATCTGTTCCATCGTATACCGCATTGGCAACGTCCGTCACTTCCGCTCTTGTCGGACGCGGATTACGCATCATAGAATCCAGCATCTGTGTTGCAGTGATAACCGTCTTAAAGTTGTCATTACATTTCTGGATAATCATTTTCTGGAGATGTGGCACTTCCTCTGCCGGGATCTCTACACCAAGATCTCCACGTGCCACCATAATACCATCAGCCGCACGGATGATCTCATCAATATTCTCGATACCTTCTGCGTTCTCTACCTTTGCAATGATCGGAATATACGGAGCGCCGAGTTCTTTTAAGTATGCCTTGATCTCAAGTACACACTCTGCATTTCTTACAAATGATGCTGCGATAAAGTCAATATCCTGCTCTACACCGAAACGGATATCATCCTTATCTTTTTCTGTAATAGCCGGAAGACGAATGGCTACGTTCGGTACGTTAACACCTTTTCTTTCGCCAAGTTCTCCGCCATTTACTACAGAACAGACAATCTCTGTCTCTGTCTTGCTCTCTACACGAAGTCCGATCAGACCATCGTCAATCAGAATGGTGCAGCCTTTATAAATATCCTGTACCAGTCCCTTATATGTGATAGATACTCTCTTATTATCTCCTATGATATCTTCTGTTGTCAGAGTGAAGGTTTCTCCTTCTTTTAAAGTAATTTTCTTTCCGTCTTTCAGAATTCCTGTACGGATTTCCGGTCCCTTTGTATCTAGAAGGATTGCTGTGTTTGCATGTTCCTCTTCACGAAGTTCTTTGAGCATATCCATTCTGAATTTCTGTTCTTCATGATCACCATGTGAGAAATTGAAACGTGCCACATTCATTCCATTCTGGATCAGCTTTCTCATCATTTCTCTGTCGTTGGTGTTTGGTCCCATTGTACAAACAATCTTGGTTTTTTTCATTGTTTCCTCCTCTTTTAATTCAATTTGATTCTATGGTAGAACTCTACTTCACATGTTCGTGTGTGAAAAGATGTTCCTGGCAATATTCATAATTCCCGTTACACTTTGAGCAATAACGGAACTCCAGTGTCGGATCGTCAAGTTCAGTACGTCCGCACACTGCACATCTGTGCTTTGCACCTCCTGCATATTGATTCTGCGGACGGCTTATCTGCTTCTGAAATTTCTTTCTGCGGGCAGCCTGTTTCGGACTGTGTCCACGCAGATTCCGGTTGCAGAAAAAGAAAATAATAAAATTCAAAAGGGATGCGATGATCACGATCCGTATAATCAGACCACCCTGCACTGCGTCTACCGCAAGCAGAACCACATCCAGAATTGCAAGCCACTTCATCTTGATCGGGATAATGCCGTAAAGCAAAAGCTGATAATCCGGCATGATAGATGCACATGCAAGGAAAATGGACATATTGATATAGTAAGTGCTGTAAAGGCTTCCAAATCCGGTAATGCCTCCGATCAGTCCATTCACAATAAAAGCTCCAATAACCGTAAATAATATCCCTGAAAAAATGTAAACATTGTAACGAAATGCCCCCCAGTAGCTTTCCAGCGTATTACCAAGGGAATAGTATAACAGCATCATAAAGATAACAAAAATAATATTGTCATTCGGCGGGATGATCACCCAGCTTAGAAGTCGCCACACCTGCCCTTTCAGAATCAGTGCCGGTTCCAGTGTAAAATAGTTAAGAAGCTGTGGCATCGTAAAACTCAAAAGATATCCGATCGCATAGCCTGCAAGCAGATACATCGTAAGATTTCTAATTGCATAGCGCCCAAATCTGCGCTCCATTTTATCTAACCAGTTCTTCATTCAAACTCTCCTTTCACGTATGTTATTTTATCGTCTGCTTTTTACTTTGTCAATTCCATTCCACCTCTTTACTCTCTTTTCACATAATTTACATCTTTTGTTCACTCCCAGGCACTTTTTTCTACAACCCCATACACAACTTCTGTTTGTATTTTCGATGGTTCTGTCGTATAATGTAAGATACTGTAGTTCTCTGCGAACTACATTTAATAGGTAAAAACACAGACAAATTTTTAAATTGTAATAAGGAGTAGTTAAATCATGAATCAGACAGAATTACATACCCTGGGGATTGACATCGGTTCTACAACTGTTAAAATCGCAGTTCTGGACAGTAATAATGATGTTCTGTTTTCTGATTACGAGCGTCACTTCGCCAATATTCAGGAAACCCTTTCTGATCTGCTTGGCCGTGCTATCTACAAGCTCGGTCAGATCAAGGTATCTCCAATGATTACCGGATCAGGTGGTCTTACTCTGGCAAAGCACCTTGATGTACCTTTTGTCCAGGAGGTTGTTGCCGTTTCCACCGCTCTTCAGGATTATGCACCACAGACCGATGTAGCGATCGAGCTGGGCGGCGAAGATGCCAAGATCATCTATTTTGAAAATGGAAATATTGAGCAACGTATGAACGGAATCTGCGCCGGAGGTACCGGATCTTTCATCGATCAAATGGCGTCCCTTCTCCAGACAGATGCAACCGGTCTGAACGAATATGCCAAAAATTACAAAGCACTTTATACGATTGCAGCTCGCTGTGGCGTATTTGCCAAGACAGATATCCAGCCGCTGATCAATGACGGTGCTACCAAAGAAGACCTGTCTGCTTCTATTTTCCAGGCAGTCGTCAACCAGACCATCAGTGGTCTTGCCTGCGGAAAACCAATCCGCGGACATGTTGCTTTCCTCGGTGGACCGCTTCATTTCCTCTCTGAACTGAGAGAAGCGTTTATCCGTACTCTCAAGCTGGATGACGAACACATTATCGCACCAAAGTATTCCCATCTTTTTGCAGCCGTCGGCTCTGCGCTGAACTCTAAAAAGGATGTAGTCACCTCTCTTGGTGAGATGCAGAAAAAGCTGGATGCCCATATTGAAATGGACTTTGAAGTTGAGCGTATGCAGCCACTCTTTTCCAGTGAAGCAGATTACAATGAATTTAAGAACCGCCATGCAAAGCATCAGGTGCCGGTTGGTGATCTTGCCAGCTACCGCGGTAATGCCTACCTTGGAATCGATGCCGGTTCTACCACCACGAAAGCCGCTCTGGTCGGAGAAGACGGTACTCTTTTGTACTCCTTCTACCATGGCAATGACGGTGATCCTCTTGGTACGACCATCGGTGCGATCAAGGATATTTACAGCCAGCTTCCGGAAGGCGTACAGATCGTTCACTCCTGCTCAACCGGTTACGGAGAAGCGCTCATTAAAGCCGCACTTCTTCTGGATGAAGGCGAAGTTGAAACCGTATCTCACTATTACGCCGCTTCTTTCTTCGAACCGGATGTAGACTGTATCCTCGATATCGGTGGTCAGGATATGAAGTGTATCAAGATCAAGAATCAGACTGTAGACAGCGTACAGCTCAACGAAGCATGTTCTTCCGGATGCGGTTCCTTTATCGAGACTTTTGCCAAATCCCTGAACTACACCGTAGAGGATTTTGCACATGAAGCACTTTTTGCGAAACATCCGATTGACCTCGGTACCCGTTGTACCGTATTTATGAACTCAAAGGTAAAACAGGCGCAAAAAGAAGGTGCTGAAGTATCCGATATTTCAGCCGGACTTGCTTATTCGGTTATCAAAAATGCTCTTTTCAAGGTTATCAAGGTATCCGATGCATCTGAGCTTGGTAAAAAAATTGTTGTACAGGGTGGTACATTCTACAATGATGCCGTACTCAGAAGCTTTGAGACCATCGCCGGATGTCAGGCAATCCGTCCGGATATTGCAGGAATCATGGGTGCTTTTGGGGCTGCACTGATTGCAAGAGAACGCTATGGTTTCAAAGAATGCAAAAATACAACTATGCTTTCCATTGATGAAATCAATGAACTTACCTATACAACCTCAATGGCAAAATGTAACGGCTGTACCAACAACTGTCGTCTGACCATCAACAGATTCAGTGGAGGACGTCGTTTTATTTCCGGAAACCGTTGCGAGCGCGGTCTTGGAAAAGAGAAAGCAAAGAGTGATGTGCCAAACCTTTTCGCTTATAAAAATGAACGTTATTTTGGTTACACGCCATTAGATCCATCCGAAGCAAAACGTGGAACGGTTGGTATTCCAAGAGTTCTCAACATGTATGAGAACTATCCGTTCTGGTTTACTTTCTTCACAAAACTGGGATATCATGTGTTACTCTCTCCTGCTTCTACACATAAGATTTATGAACTTGGTATTGAATCTATTCCGAGCGAATCCGAGTGTTATCCGGCAAAGCTGGCGCACGGACATGTACAGTGGCTGATCAACCAGGGTGCAGACTTTATCTTCTACCCTTGTATACCATACGAACGTGGTGAATTTGCCGATGCCGACAATCATTATAACTGCCCGATCGTCACCTCATACGCGGAGAACATCAAGAATAATATGGATCCGATCGTACACGGTGAAGTGGATTTCATGAATCCATTCCTCGCCCTCACAAGCGAAGAGACAATCACAGACGGACTGGTCCGTGAATTTACTTCTGCAAAGAATCTTCCGGCAGAAGAAATCAAAAATGCCGCTCATGCTGCATGGGAAGAGCTTGCCACATGCCGTCAGGACATCCGCAAAAAAGGTGAAGAAACTCTCGCTTACATGGAAAAGACAGGAACCCGCGGCATCGTGCTTGCCGGTCGTCCATACCATTACGATCCGGAGGTCAACCACGGTATCCCGGAGATGATCACCTCCTACGGACTTGCCGTTCTGACGGAAGATTCCATCTCCCATCTGAATCCGGTAGAACGACCGCTGATCGTTATGGATCAGTGGATGTATCATTCGCGACTGTACGCAGCAGCCAATTTTGTAAAGACAAGAGATGATCTGGATCTGATCCAGCTGAACTCTTTCGGATGCGGTCTTGATGCCGTAACAACCGATGCTGTTGCAGATATTCTGACCGGTTCCGACAAGATTTATACTTCTCTCAAAATTGATGAGGTTAATAACCTGGGTGCTGCACGTATCCGTATCCGTTCTCTGCTCGCAGCCATCCGTGTCCGCGAGCAGAAGCATATGGAGCGCACCATTCGTCCGGCAAATATCGAAAAAATTCCTTTTACAAAGGAAATGAAAGAAACCTATACCATTTTGTGTCCACAGATGTCACCGATCCATTTTTCACTGATTGAGCCAGCCTTCCAGGAAGCAGGCTACAAACTGGAAGTACTGAAAAATGATAACAAGCATGCAGTTGACATGGGTCTTAAATATGTAAACAATGACGCCTGCTACCCATCTCTGATGGTAGTTGGACAGATCATGGAGGCTATCCTTTCCGGCAAATATGACACCGACCACCTGGCTGTCATTATTTCGCAGACCGGTGGCGGATGCCGTGCTTCCAACTATATCGGATTTATCCGCCGTGCTCTAAAAAAAGCCGGTTACGGACATATCCCTGTTATTTCAATCAACTTAAGCGGGCTTGAAAGCAATCCTGGATTCAAGATCACCCTTCCACTTGTACTGAAAGGTGTGTATGGTCTGATATTTGGTGATCTCTTCATGCGCTGCCTGTACCGTGTCCGCCCATATGAAGCTGTTCCAGGCTCTGCCAATACCATGCATAAGAAATGGGAAAAGACAGTTATCGAATTTATCAAGAAAGGTTATCCAAGCAGACACGAGTTTAAGCGTCTCTGCCGCCAGATCGTAGAAGATTTTGATTCTCTTCCATTAAAAGATGTCAAAAAGCCACGTGTCGGAGTTGTCGGAGAAATCCTTGTTAAATTCCTTCCAGCTGCCAATAACTACCTGGTAGATCTTCTTGAACAGGAAGGTGCCGAAGCCGTGGTTCCGGATCTGACCGACTTCCTGCTCTACTGCTTCTACAATACAAACTTTAAAGCAGAACATCTCGGCATGAAGAAATCAACCGCCCGCAAGGGTAATCTCGGAATCAAGGCTCTGGAATGGTTCCGCAAGCCTGCCGTCGATGCATTAAAAGCAAGTAAACGCTTCGATCCACCATCACATATTGAACACCTGGCTTCGATGGCAAAAGAAATTGTTTCTCTTGGAAACCAGACCGGTGAAGGATGGTTCCTTACCGGAGAAATGCTGGAGCTGATCCACAGCGGTGCACCAAACATTGTCTGCACACAGCCTTTCGCCTGTCTGCCAAACCACGTAGTCGGAAAAGGTGTTATTAAAGAACTGCGCCGCCGTCATCCGGAATCCAACATCGTTGCAATCGATTATGATCCGGGAGCAAGCGAAGTAAACCAGCTGAACCGCATCAAACTGATGCTTTCGACTGCGCAGAAGAAGATGTAGAATTTTAGGATATGTAAAATATATTTGGTTGCAATAAGACGACCAGAGGAAACAAAGTACTCCCTCACATTCAGTTGCACTAACCACTTCGTTCAAGCCTCTTAAGGCAGGAATCGTGTTCAGCAAAGGCTTCCACGATTCCTGAGTCTTGAACTCCGTAGTGCAAATTCATGTGAGGGAGTACTTTGTTTCCTCTGGTCTGTATATTGGTAACTTTGTTTTACATATGCGAAAGTTTTTTGGGTGGTGAGGACTAGGATTTAGGGAATTGCAGTCGGAAGGGAAGATTAGTGTAATATCTTTCTTTACAGTTTTTTCTCTCCGAATTCAGCACCGTCATTTTTACCAGTACAGTTAAACGGTCGATTTTACAAAAGAAAGTCCGCCAATTCACTTTTTGTGCAATGTAGATGAGACTCAGGAAGCGTGGAAGCCTTTGCTGAACACGCTTCCCGCCCTAAGAGGCTCATCGGAATGGTTTGCACAATGGAATTGGAGGACTTTCTTTTGTAAAATCGACCACACAACCTTTATTTAAAAAAACGGCGGACTCCCTTTCGGGAAAGTCCACTGTTTTCTCACATATATTAAGCTTCTTCGACTTCTACTTTTTCGCCAAGAATTTTATCAATACTTACCAGTTTTACGCTGAGTACGAATACCTGTGCTGCAACTTCCAGTTCTTCTGGTGTCGGGAAGGACGGTGCAATTCGGATATTGCTGTCTTTTGGATCCTTTCCGTATGGGAAGGTTGCTCCCGCTTTTGTCATGATCAATCCGGCTTCTTTTGCTTTGGCTACGATTGCTTTGGCACATCCATCCAACGCATCGAAGGAAATGAAGTATCCTCCTCGCGGTGCTATCCAGGAACCAATCTCAAGTCCGCCAAGCTCACTTTCCAGTACACTTAATACGGTGTCAAATTTCGGTCTTAAGATATCTGCATGTTTCTTCATATGCTGAACCATTCCATGGATATCACCGAAGAAACGCGCATGTCTGAGCTGGTTTAATTTATCATGACCGATGGTCTGTACGGACATCATCTTGCGGATTTCCGCAAGGTTTTCATCGGATGCTGCAATTGCTGCAATACCAGAACCCGGGAAGCTGATCTTGGAAGTAGAACCGAATTTGTAAACCATGTTCGGATGTCCTTCTTTTTTACATTCCATCAAAATCTCGATCAGATAATCCTGTTTATCCTCATACAAATGATGGATTCCATATGCATTATCCCAGAAAATACGGAAATCTTCTGCCGCTGGATTTAATTTCGCAAAACGGTGTACGGTTTCATCAGAATAAGTGATTCCCTGTGGGTTAGAATATTTCGGTACACACCAGATACCTTTTACAGCCGGATCATTCTCCACATACTGCTCTACCAGATCCATATCCGGTCCATCCGACGTCATTGGAATATTGATCATCTCAATTCCAAAATGTTCGGTGATTGCAAAATGTCTGTCATATCCAGGTACCGGGCACAGGAATTTTATCTTGTCAAGCTTTGCCCAAGGGGTGCTTCCCATGATACCATGTGTCATCGCTCTTGCAACAGTATCATACATTACGTTCAGGCTGGAGTTACCAAAGATGATAATATTATCCTTCGGTACTTCCATCATATCAGAAAGAAGCTGTTTTGCTTCTTTGATTCCATCGATCACTCCATAGTTACGGCAATCTACTCCTTCTTCGCAGACAAGATCTGATGTGCTCTTAAGTACATCCATCATCCCCATAGAAAGATCAAGCTGTGCTTTGGACGGTTTACCTCTGGACATATCCAGTTTCAGACCTTTTCCTTTAACATCTTCAAATTCTTTTTCCAGTCTGCTCTTTAATTCAAGCAGTTCTTCTCTACTCATATCTCTATATGCAGTCATCTTGAAAACCTCCCATAATCATCAACTAATCATTGTGTGTTTCTTGCCGTACTTTATACTTCCGAAATCTGCCATCTGCAGTTTCTTTCAGCTGTTTTGACAACATCAAAACTCACTACAAGTAGTAAGTATATAGGAAAAATGATTTTTCGTCAACTAATTCTTGCATATAAATATGATATATCGTGATTTTTGTTGATTTAAATGTGTTTTTTTGAATTTTTGTTTTTCATTTCATGCATTTTTCCATTTCAATGCTTTTCAAAAAGAGTAGATCAGATTTATATGCAGCATATTTTCTTTTCTCCTGCAGTATGTTTTGCTCTTCTGACAACAAAACACCCGGAACCATTTTCATGATTCCGGGCAAATATATTTACTATTTTACTAATAATGATTTTCCAGTCATATCTGCTGGCTGCTGCATTCCCATCAGCTCGATCAGCGTCGGAGCGATGTCTGCAAGGCATCCGCCTTCACGAAGCTTATATGCAGGATCTGCATTTACAAGAATGAACGGAACCGGGTTCGTTGTATGAGCGGTAAATGGTTCTCCTGTCTCTTCATCGATCAGCTGTTCTGCATTTCCGTGGTCAGCGCAGATAAACATCTGTCCACCAACTTCTTGCACTGCATCAACTGCTTTTC
Source organism: Coprococcus sp. AF102-57 (assembly GCF_027686195.1). Classification (NCBI taxonomy): domain Bacteria; kingdom Bacillati; phylum Bacillota; class Clostridia; order Lachnospirales; family Lachnospiraceae; genus Coprococcus; species Coprococcus sp. AF102-57. The sequence continues at coordinate 58,008 of NZ_JAQCSY010000011.1, forward strand.
CTACACATTCATCAACAGCTTCAATTGCTTTGATCACTGCTGCTTCTACACCGGTATGGCCAACCATATCCGGGTTTGCAAAGTTAATTACGATTACGTCGTACTTGTCCGCTTTGATTGCATCTACAAGCTTGTCACATACTTCATATGCACTCATCTCCGGCTTCAGATCGTAAGTTGCAACCTTAGGCGATTTGACAAGGATTCTGTCCTCTCCCTTGTTCGGTTCTTCTACTCCACCATTAAAGAAGAAGGTAACATGTGCATATTTCTCTGTCTCGGCGATTCTTGCCTGTGTCATGTTGTTTGCTGCAAGAAATTCGCCAAATGTATTCGTGATGCCTTCTTTTACAAATGCAACCATTTTATTTGGAATTGTCTCATCATACTCTGTAAAACATACATAAGTTGTCTTGATACGTTCTCCTCTGTCAAATCCGTCAAAATCATCCGCACAGAATGTTCTGGTGATTTCTCTTGCTCGATCCGGGCGGAAATTAAAGAAGATCACAGAATCTCCGTCTTTTACAGTTGCAACCGGTGTACCGTTTTTTGTCACTACAAATGGTACTACGAATTCGTCAGTTACTTCTTTGTCGTAAGAAGCCTGGATTCCTTCTGTTGCTGATGCTGCTGTGTCACCTTCGCCGCGTGTAAGTGCTGCGTATGCTTTTTCTACACGGTCCCAACGGTTGTCACGGTCCATTGCATAGTAACGTCCGGAAACACTTGCAACTTCACCTACACCGATTTCTTTCATCTTTGCTTCTAACTGTTCAACATATTCTTTTCCAGATGCCGGAGGTGTATCACGTCCGTCAAGGAAGCAGTGAACATATACTTTGTCCAGCCCCTGTCTCTTTGCAAGTTCCAAAATTCCATAAATATGTGTAATATGACTGTGTACACCACCATCAGATACCAGTCCCATCAGATGAAGAGCTGTACCGTTCTTCTTCGCATTTTCACAGGCTGCAAGAAGTGCCTTATTTTCAAAGAAATCGCCATCAGCGATTGCTTTTGTGATCTTGGTGAGCTCCTGGTAAATAATACGTCCTGCACCCATATTCATATGACCTACTTCCGAGTTACCCATCTGACCGTCCGGAAGTCCTACAGCAAGTCCGCTTGCATTTCCTTTTACAAACGGATATTCAGCCATTAATTTATCCATAACCGGTGTGTTTGCCTCTGCAATACCGTTGCCTTTCTTTTCATCTCTCAGACCGTAACCGTCTAAGATCATCAAAACTGTTGGTTTTTTACTCATCGTCTTACACTCCTTCATTTTGTCTTAAAGCGTTTGATTTCTCTTTCAGTTAAATATTGTACATGATTTTATATATGCTTGCAAGCACTTGTTAAAACTTTGACAGCTGAAAAACGCAGGCATTTCTGCCTGCGCCTTGGTATAATTGACTATTTCCAGTTTACAATCTTACCAAAATCCGGTTTTAAAGAAGCACCACCTACAAGTCCACCATCGATATCCGGCTGAGCGAATAATTCCGGTGCTGTAGCTGCATTTACAGATCCGCCGTACTGAATACGGATTGCTTCTGCTGTAGCTTCATCATAAACTTCAGCGATACATTCACGGATAGCTTTGCAAACCTCCTGAGCCTGCTCTGTTGTAGCTGTCTTACCGGTTCCGATTGCCCAGATTGGCTCATAAGCGATAACTGCTGTCTTAGCCTGATCTGCTGTTACATTCTGGAATCCAACTTTAACCTGCTGACGGATGAAGTCCATTGTCACACCCTGTTCACGCTGTTCAAGAGTTTCTCCACAGCACATGATCGGTGTAAGTCCGTGTTCAAATGCTTTCAGCATCTTTTTATTCACAGTCTCGTTTGTCTCTGCGAAGTATTCTCTTCTTTCAGAGTGTCCGAGAACAACATATTTAACACCAGCATCTGTAAGCATGTTCGGAGAGATTTCTCCTGTGTATGCACCTTTTTCTTCAAAGTACATATTCTCTGCTCCAACCTGGATGTTGCTTCCTTTTGCAGCTTCTACAACCGGAATGATATCGATTGCCGGTACGCAGAATACCACGTCAGCCTCTTCTGTCACAACCAGAGATTTGAGTGTATTCACAAGCTCTACTGCCTCTGAAGGTGTCATATTCATTTTCCAGTTACCTGCAATAATTTTCTTTCTTGCCATTGCAATAATCTCCCTTATTTTATCTTAATTACAGACGCTGCTTATTTATCGTTAGCAGCTGCTACACCTGGCAGTTCCTTACCTTCAAGGAATTCAAGGGAAGCTCCGCCACCTGTAGAGATGTGAGTCATCTTGTCGCCGTATCCGAGCTGGTTAACTGCTGCTGCCGAATCACCACCACCGATGATTGTTACTGCATCTGTCTCAGCAAGTGCTTTTGCGACTTCTTCTGTTCCTTTTGCAAAGTTCGGCATCTCGAATGCACCCATAGGTCCGTTCCATACAACTGTCTTTGCATCTTTTACAGCGTCAGCATAGATCTTGATTGTCTCTGGTCCGATGTCAAGTCCTTCCCATCCTTCCGGAATTTCGCCAGCTTTAACAACTTTGATATTTGCATCATTTGAAAAATCATCTGCAATTACGTTGTCTACCGGAAGAAGGAGTTTTACGCCTTTGTCTTTAGCTTTCTGAATCATGTTCAGTGCATATTCACAGTAATCTTCTTCAAGAAGAGATTTTCCAACGGTTCCGCCCTGTGCTTTGCTGAATGTATAAGACATACCTCCACCAATGATCAGAGTGTCTACTTTATCGATCAGGTTTTCGATTACAGAAATCTTGCTTGAAACTTTAGCTCCACCAAGGATTGCAACGAACGGTCTTTCCGGATTGTTTACTGCATTTCCAAGGAAATCGATTTCTTTCTGCATAAGATATCCTACAACTGCTGTATCAACATATTTGGTAACACCAACGTTAGAGCAGTGTGCACGATGAGCTGTTCCGAATGCATCGTTTACGAATACATCACAAAGAGAAGCGAGTTCCTTAGAGAATTCATCTCCGTTCTTTGTTTCTTCTGCTCTGTAACGTGTATTTTCAAGAAGGATTACCTCTCCATCTTTCATAGCTTCAACTGCTGCTTTTGCATTTGGTCCTACTACTTCAGGATCTGCTGCGAATTTTACTTCCTGTCCGAGAAGTTCTGAAAGTCTTACTGCAACCGGTGCAAGAGAAAGCTCCGGTTTCGGTTCTCCCTTCGGTTTACCAAGATGTGAGCAGAGGATTACTTTTCCTCCGTCAGCGATCAGTTTCTTGATTGTAGGAAGTGCTGCAACAAGACGGTTCTCGTCTGTGATCTTTCCATCGATCAGCGGTACGTTAAAATCGCATCTTACAAGGACTTTTTTCCCTTTTACATTGATATCATCTACAGATTTTTTGTTAAGCATAATCCTGCCTCCTGTTTACATTTCGTTTAAATGGGATGTGCTGAGCGCAGTTGCTTGCGACAATCTGCGTTTTCACACGAATACACATCTTGGGCACATAGTGCCTTTTATTTAGCAGGAAGCTCCATCAGAATTTCCTGTTAAATAAAAGAGCCCGGTCCATGTAGACCGGACCCTTGCTTGAGTCTAACTCTGGAATATTCCAGTAAGAATCAATTCAGCCTGTCCAAACAAACGTTACGGATTAAAGTAATGTTCCGAAGTGTTTGATTGTTCTTACCATCTGGCTTGTGTAAGAGTTTTCATTGTCATACCAAGAAACAACCTGTACTTCTGTTGTTCCGTTGTCAAGCGGAAGTACCATTGTCTGAGTAGAATCGAAGAGAGAACCAAATCTCATTCCTACGATATCGCTAGAAACGATCTGATCTTCGTTGTATCCAAATGATTCGTTAGAAGCTGCTTTCATAGCTGCGTTAATCTGTTCAACTGTTACGTTTCCTTCAACTACAGCTGTAAGGATTGTTGTAGATCCTGTAGGGGTTGGTACACGCTGTGCAGATCCGATAAGTTTTCCGTTAAGTTCCGGAATAACAAGTCCGATTGCTTTAGCTGCTCCTGTGCTGTTAGGAACGATGTTAACTGCTGCTGCACGAGATCTTCTCAGATCACCTTTTCTCTGTGGTCCGTCAAGAGTCATCTGATCACCTGTGTAAGCATGGATTGTGCACATGATACCAGATTTGATCGGTGCAAGATCATTAAGAGCCTTAGCCATTGGTGCAAGACAGTTTGTTGTACAAGAAGCTGCAGAAATGATTGCGTCATCTTTTGTAAGCTGTGTATGGTTTACATTGTAAACGATTGTAGGAAGGTCATTTCCTGCTGGTGCAGAAATGATAACGTGTTTAGCACCTGCATCGATATGTGCCTGAGCTTTTGCTTTAGATGTGTAGAATCCTGTACATTCAAGAACTACATCTACTCCGATTTCTCCCCATGGAAGTTCAGCTGCATTAGCTTTAGCGTAGATTTTGATTTCTTTTCCGTCTACTGTGATGGAGTCTTCTCCAGCAGATACTTTATCAGCTAATTCATATTTTCCCTGTGTTGAATCATATTTTAATAAGTGAGCCAGCATCTTAGGAGATGTAAGGTCGTTGATTGCTACGATCTCAAATCCCTCTGCTCCAAACATCTGTCTGAATGCAAGACGTCCAATACGTCCAAATCCATTGATTGCTACTTTTACTGCCATGATTTAGTCCTCCTAAAGATAAATTGTATTACTGTATATAACAGTTACATTTTTCTTGACAAATCTTATCATTGTTTAAGATTTATCAACTGTAATTTATTGTACTAAATTCAGAACAAAAATTCAATCCCCTTTTTTCACTTTATTTTTCTGAAAACCGGGGCCCTTTTTATGAATTCTGCATAATATTTAAAGCCACATGCTTCGAGAATATTGTCAACTATGTTAAAATCATACCCTACATGCTCTGGTTTATGTGCATCTGCGCCGACGGTGATGATCTCTCCCCCCAGCTTTTTGTATCTTTTTAACACATCCGGATGCGGATGTGCAAAAGGAAGGCCATACTTCAGTCCTGCCGTATTGACTTCCAGCCCTTTTCCGTGTTCAATAAGATACCGCAGGATTTCATCTATTTCATCCGCAAATCTGCCGTAAGAATATTCCTGTTCCCGATGTTTTCCATAACGTACCACATAATCCAGATGTCCGAGCACATCAAAATCCGCTACAGCCCTGATATCGGCTATTGTCTCCCGAAGTGCCATCCGGTAGGCCTCTTCATCCGAAATTCCCTCAAAGAACTCAGGATAATAAGGATCCTTCCCACCAACCACATGCATGGATCCGATCACAAAATCATACGGATTTGCCGCGGTAAATGCTTTTGCTTTCTCCGCAAGGTGTGGCTGAAGTCCAAACTCCACACCGATCCGGATATCCAGCTTCTCTTTATACTTTTCCTTCAGTGCTCCAAGCTCTTTAAAATAGGTTTCCGGATCAAACACAAATTCAATATCATCACAAAAATAATCAATATCTTCATGATCCGTAAAACAGATTGCTTCCAGTCCTTTATCGATTGCTGCAAGAACCATATCTTCCGGTTTTGCCTCTGAATCTCCGGAAAAATAAGTGTGCATATGGCAGTCCGCTCTCATATTTTGCCCTCCTTGTCATTCTTCATGTGTAAATCCACCCGGCTTTCCCGCAAATCATTTGTTGGATTGCAGTACGGTCCCAATATACCAAAAAGCAGAACAATTCTGAGCTATCCCAGAATTGTTCCGCCTCCAAGTACATAATCTCCATCATACAGTACCAGTGCCTGCCCCGGTGTAACCGCTCTCTGCGGTGTCTCAAAGATGCACTCTATCTCATCTTCTCCCGTTTTGCGGACTGTGCACCAATCCCCTTTATGGTTGTATCTGATTTTGGCAAATACGCGCATCTCACCTTCCAGATCCTCTACTGTCATAAAGTTCAGCTTATTTGCACGGACCCGCGTCGTCATCAGATCTTCATTCGTCCCTATCACAACTTCATTCGTATCTGGACGGATCTCAAGCACGAATGCCTGATACCCAAGAGAAAGTCCAAGTCCTTTTCTCTGTCCGATCGTATAGTGGATGATTCCTTTATGCCGTCCCAGGATCTTTCCGTCCGGTGTTACAAAATTACCTTCCGGGATTTTCTGGTTACTTTCTTCTTCAATAAAAGATGCATAATCGTCATCGGATACAAAACAGATATCCTGACTGTCCGGTTTGTTCGCAATCTGCAATCCGATCTCTTTTGCGATCTCGCGGATCTGGTCTTTTTCGTATTCACCGACAGGCATCAGCGTTCTTCTCAGCTGATCCTGGGTAAGATTATAAAGCGCATAGGTCTGGTCTTTTGACCAGGTTGCCGAATGCCGGATCGCATAGCGTCCGTTCGGCAACTGTTCTACTCTCGCATAGTGACCTGTTGCAATATAGTCTGCTCCGATCTCCATGCTCCGTGTAAGAAGAGATTCCCATTTTACATAACGGTTACACGCAATGCACGGATTTGGTGTCCGGCCATGCAAATATTCATCCACAAAATAATCGATTACCTTCTCCTGAAAATCCTTCTTGAAATTCATCACATAATACGGAATGCCGATCTGTGCCGCAACTTTTCTAGCATCATCTACCGCGCTGAGTCCACAGCATCCGCCGTTTTCTTCCTGTATTTTTGATTCTTCATCCTGCCAGATCTGCATCGTAACACCGATCACATCATATCCCTGTTCTTTCAGAAGATAAGCCGCTACCGATGAGTCGACGCCCCCCGACATTCCGACTACCACTTTCTTTTTTGCCATTCTCTTTTCTCCAGTAGAAAATTCTAATACTCTTCCTCTTCTGCTTCTTCACCTTCACTGATATCGTTCTTCGGCTTCTGAAGTCCTTCGATCTTGATCCCGTGCTTCTCTGCATAATCCCACAACGCTGCATGGATTGCCTCCTCTGCCAGTAAAGAACAGTGTACTTTAACCGGCGGCAGTCCGTCAAGTGCTTCCATAACGGCTTTGTTTGTCACCTGCATTGCTTCTGAAATATGTTTTCCCTTTACAAGTTCTGTCGCCATACTGCTTGTTGCAACAGCCGCTCCACATCCGAATGTCTTAAATTTTACATCATTGATGATTCCGTTATCATCAATATCAAGGTAGATTCTCATGATATCACCACATTTGGCGTTACCAACAGTACCCACTCCGCTTGCGTTCTCGATTTCTCCCATATTACGCGGATGCTGAAAATGATCCATTACTTTCTCTGTATACATTGTAAATTCCTCCTATAGCTGTATTTTCTATCGTATTATTTATTCTGTTTTTTTACAAAATCTTCATAAAGTGGTGACATTCCGCGCAAATCGCTTACGATTGTCTTGAGCTGATCTACTACATAATCAATGTCTTCTTTTGTGATCTCTTCATTCAGAGTCAGACGCAGAGATCCATGCGCAATCTCGTGTGGCAGTCCGATTGCAAGAAGTACATGGGATGGATCAAGAGATCCGGATGTACATGCAGATCCACTGGATCCACAAATTCCTGCCATATCAAGACGGATCAGCATAGATTCGCCCTCAATGAAACGGAAGCAGAAGTTTGCGTTATTTGGCAGACGGTCTGTCGGATGTCCGTTCAGCTTGGTGTACGGGATTTCTTCCATCACACGTTTGATCAGATAATCTCTCATCTCGCGCTCTTTTGCTGTACGTTCTTCCATCGTAGCGATAGCACGTTTTGTTGCTGTACCGATTCCAACAATACCCGGAACATTTTCTGTACCTGCACGACGTTTTCTTTCCTGTGCCCCACCATGAACGAAGGAACGGATCTTCACGCCTTTTCTGATATAGAGGAATCCGATTCCTTTTGGTCCGTTCAGCTTGTGTCCGCTGGCACTTAACATATCAATATGACATTCATCTACATTGATCGGGACCTGTCCGAAAGCCTGTACGGCGTCTGTGTGGAACAGGATACCATGTTTGTGGGCGATCTCACCGATCTCTTTGATCGGTTCAATTGTTCCGATTTCGTTGTTTGCATACATTACAGAGATCAGGATGGTATCCGGGCGGATTGCTGCTTCCACATCTGCCGGATTTACTTTTCCGTATTCATCCACATCAAGATAAGTCACTTCAAACCCACGCTCTTCCAAATAAGCTGCTGTATGCAGGATCGCATGATGTTCGATCTTGGTTGTGATAATATGTTTTCCTTTATTCTGATAAGCCTCAGCGGTTGCTTTGAGTGCCCAGTTGTCAGACTCTGATCCGCCGGCTGTAAAATAAATTTCGTTGCTCTTTGCACCGAGTGCGTTTGCGATTCTTTCTCTCTGTTCTGCCACAACATCTTTGTTATGGGATGCGAAGCTGTAGATCGCAGAAGGATTGCCATACTGCTCTGTAAAATATGGCAGCATTGCTTCCAGAACTTCTGGTGCAGTTTTTGTTGTTGCTGCGTTATCCAAATAAATTAATTTACTCATCTTTTTGTCCTTCTTTCTTTATTTCTTTATTCATTTCCACAAGGGTATTTATCATAATACTGTCTACCGTCTGTGCCATGCTTTCATTGACTTTCTTCCAGACATATTTCGTGATACAGCTGCCCTGGATCTCGCAGCTGTCTTCCGAATGAAGTGCTGCACAAGTCGCAGGTTCCAGGTCTCCTTCAAGTGCTCTGAGTACATCACCAACAGAAACTTCCGCCGCATCCTTTGCCAGCCGATATCCTCCTCCCGCTCCACGGATACTCTTGACAAGACCTGCCTTTTTCAGCTTCGCCATGAGCTGTTCCAGATATCGTTCCGATATCTCCTGCCTGGCTGATATACTGCTGATGGAAACCGGTTCTTCTGCGCCATAACACGCAAGATCGATAAAGGCGCGCAAACCATAACGACCCTTCGTTGAGATCTTCAATCCATCACCTTCTCTTTATTTTTATATCCCACTGTTTTACTAGGATTTCTTGCAAATTGAGAATATCACCTCTGTTATGTTCTGTCAAGGCTCTTTCTTGCATATATTTTAAAACAAAAATGCCTTTGGAGCTGCTATGTCACAAAAACATTTTCTCCTGAAAGGAACTTTTATCCTTACTGTAGTCGGCATTCTCACCCGTGTAATGGGATTTTTTTACCGTATTTTTCTCAGCAGATCTTTCCCTGCAGAAGAAATCGGTCTGTATCAGCTGATTTTCCCTGTCTACACACTTGCTTATGCTGCAACTTCAGCAGGGATCGAGACGGCTCTGGCGCGCCTGGTTGCCGCCTCTTCTGCAAAAAAGCAGTCTGCAAAAGCTTATTCTTACCTGAAAGCAGCACTGCTTTGTTCTCTTTTTCTTTCCATCTGCTGTCTTTTTCTGTTGCAGAAAAATGCTGTTTTCCTCACCACAGTCATACTTGGTGATCCCCGATGCGCCTCTCTCATCTTCCTGATAGCATATGCACTTCCATTTGCAGCTCTGCACAGTTGCAGCTGTGGTTACTTTCTGGGGCTCAAGCAGATCCGGCTTCCTGCCCTCTCCCAATTATTTGAACAGCTGGTCCGGATCTTTTTTGTTATCTTCCTCTATACAGCCGATGCTCATACCGCTTTTACACCATCTGTCGCAATTGCTGTCCTCGGAATTGTCGGTGGTGAAATTGCAGCCGCTTTTCTTTGCATCCATAAGCTCAGAACTGCCGGGCAACCTTTATCCCCACACCAGGAGCCGGCTCTTTCTGCTGTTCCTCCCCTGCTTTTTTCTGCCCTTCCACTGACCGCAAGCAGAGTCCTTCTGAATCTTTTTCAGAGTCTGGAAGCAATTTCTATTCCTCTTGCCCTGCAAAAGTATGGAATGAGTATCTCCGCTTCTCTTAGCACCTACGGAATTCTGACCGGAATTGCCCTTCCCTGCATTTTATTTCCATCTGCCCTCACCAATTCCATCTCCACAATGCTCCTCCCCGAAGTTGCCAGTATGCCGGATGCTCAGAAAAAGCATGCTCTTCCGCAGCTTTTACGGAAAGTTATTTTTTTCTGCCTGTTTCTTGGTTTTGCCTGCCTGCTATTTTTCTTTACCGCATCCGGCTTTATCAGCAGACGGATCTTTCATACACCAGAAGCCGGAAATTATATCTTAACACTAGCATTTATCTGTCCTTTTCTCTATAGTAACACCGCACTGATCAGTGTGTTAAATGGTCTGGATCTTGCCGGAAAAACTTTTCTGATCAATCTGTTCACCCTGGCAGTACGAATCTGTGGTGTTCTGTTTCTGATTCCGCAGTTCGGGATTCTTGGCTATCTGTGGGCATTGCTTGCAAGCCAGCTTCTTACATTTGGCTGCTGCATATTTCTCCTGATAAAACAAGGGCGATAAAAAACGGCAGAAAGTCCTCTTTACCGAATTATTCAGTAAGAGGGCTTTCTGCCATTTTCTATCACCTAACGCTAAAATGTGGCTGAACACATTCCTGCTATGTAAGAACCTTCACAAACCAGCGGACAATCCCAGGGTTTAAATATACCTCAGACAAAATTCCCGCCACGATCATCATAACAGTAAATCCTGTTTTTGTTCCATTCCATTCACTTTGCGGATAACGATAATAATACCGGATCAATAAAAGATATGCCGGTACATAAAAAATATATTGCGGGAAAATACCGGCAATACACAACAGCATTCCGCAAAGGCCCATCCTTAAAACTGCCGCCACAGACAGTATCCCTGCTGCAAAGCCTGTCCAAAGGAGAATTCCGGCTGCTGTCAGTCTGCGAAACCCCAGATTTGCCACACAGACCGCTAACGCCAGAGGCATCACTCTCCATCTGAGCAGATACCACAGGTAATCTTCATTTATGATTTTCACCTGTGTATACTGATTTAGAAAATATTCATGGAAAATCCCAGTCATCGTAACATAATTTTTCGCAATAAAATTAGCATATAAGATACCCATTCCAAAACCGATCAGATATAGCATGGGCAGCTGATATTTCTTCCGATAAAATTCCACATTCCGGCCTCCAATAATTTCACATAGTTCATTATATGACCGGAGCTGTCAATTATGCGTTCACTTTATCTGTTATACTTTGCATCATAGGCAAGGATAGCAGCTACAGTCTTGGAATCTTCAATCTTTCCTTCAAAGATCATCTGCTTCAATTCTTCAACCGTATGTGCCTCTACATTCACAAATTCATTCTCATCCAGATGCTGATGGGTACGGATCAGGTTTCGTGCCACATAAACTTCGATTTTTTCGTTGCAAAGTGCTACAGTTGTTCGAAGCGTGATCAGCCATTCCAGATCATCACTGTGATATCCGGTCTCTTCTTCCAATTCTCTTGCCGAACAGTCTCGTCCCGGTTCATCTGCTTGGTCCAGCCCTCCTGCCGGAAGCTCCAGTGTAAAGCGATCCAGTGCATTCCGGTACTGTCTTACCATCAGGAGTCTGCCGTCATCCATCACAGGTATCACAGCAGCAGCCCCTTTGTGGTGGATATAGTCCCACACCTCATGATTTCCATTGGAAAACTCCATATAATCTTTGTATACATCAACAATTGTTCCCTGATATACCCTTTCTCTTTTTACACGTTTGATTTCTTTTTTCATCCGTTTTCCACTTCCTTTTCACACAACTATTAGAAACACGCTCCGCGAGTTTCTCAAGTTATCGCGGCAGTCGCCAAGGTCTCGTGCAAGCACGGACTTTGGCTCGTTGCTCGCGTAAATTAAATACAGCCATCCAAAAGATTGAATCTTTTGGACGGCTGTCGTTTTCTGATTATCGTGTTATTTAGCATAATCTGTAACACGGGATTCCCGGATTACATTTACTTTAATCTGACCTGGATATTCCAATTCATATTCAATCTGTTTTGAAATATCTCTTGCCAGCAATACCATATCATCATCAGATACTTGTTCTGGAACTACCATTACGCGAATCTCTCTACCCGCCTGAATAGCAAATGACTTCTCAACCCCTTTAAACTGGTTGGTAATATCTTCTAACTGTTTTAATCTGTTTGTGTATGTCTCCAAGGTTTCTCTTCTTGCACCTGGTCTTGCAGCCGAAATCGCATCTGCTGCCTGAACAACGCCTGCAATCAGAGACTGTGGTTCTACATCACCATGATGTGCTTCTACCGCGTTGATAATAAGCGGCGACTCTTTGTATTTTCTACAAAGGTCTACACCAATCTGAACATGTGAACCTTCTACATCGTGATCGATCGATTTACCGATGTCATGTAAAAGACCTGCACGCTTTGCGATACGGACATCCAGCCCGATCTCGCCCGCAAGCAATCCGGATAGCTGAGCAACCTCGATTGAATGCTTCAGTGCATTCTGACCGTAGCTCGTTCTGAACTTCATACGTCCAAGAAGACGAATCAGTTCTGGATGGATGCCGTGTACACCAACTTCAAGTGCTGCTGCCTCTCCTTCTTCGCGCATCATAGTCTCTACTTCTTTCTGCGCTTTTTCAACCATCTCTTCGATTCTTGCAGGATGGATTCGTCCATCTACGATCAAACGCTCCAGTGCAATTCTTGCCACTTCTCTTCGGATTGGATCAAATCCGGAAAGAACAACTGCCTCCGGAGTATCATCAATAATAAGCTCTACTCCTGTCAGTGTCTCAAGAGTACGGATATTCCGTCCCTCTCGTCCGATAATTCTACCCTTCATCTCGTCACTTGGAAGCTGAACTACCGAGATCGTAGTTTCAGCCACATGATCTGCCGCACATCTCTGGATTGCGGTGACAACATACTCTTTCGCCTTCTTGTCAGCCTCTTCCTTTGCACGTGTTTCAAGCTCTTTCACCATCTTGGCAGTGTCATGTTTCACATCTTCTTCAACAGTTTTTAATAGATAATCCTTTGCCTGTTCGGAGGTAAGTCCTGAGATTCTTTCTAGTTCCTGTACTCTTTTCTGGCTGAGTTCTTCAACTTCAGCCTCCCGCTGCTTCATCGCTGTCTCTTTTGCAGTAAATGCAGTCTCTCTCTGCTCAATTGCCGCAGATCTCTTATCCAGAGATTCTTCTTTTGAAAGTACACGCTTTTCATAACGCTGAAGTTCAGCTCTGCGTTCCTTAGTCTCTTTTTCAAGTTCATTCTTTGTCTTGATAGACTCTTCCTTTACTTCCAAAAGTGCTTCCTTCTTCTTTGTCTCTGCTGTCTTCAAAGCATCATCAATAATTTCTCTTGCTTTTACATCAGCGTTCCCAATTTTAGAATTTGCATCGTTCTTCAACTTGGAAACAGTAACAAAATAAGTAACCGGCATTACTACTATAAGCGTAACAACTACAGCAATAATTATAGGTATCAGCACAGGAGCACCTCCTTATTTAGTTTTCATTGTACAAATACAACACTTAAATTCTATACTGTTTTCACAAATATGTCAAGCATTCCAATCGCAAACTTGTATTACTTGACGGATATCTTCGTAACGAAATCCTTTCCGCACCAAATATCCATATATTTTCTGCTTTTCTTTCGGATCCGTACAGGCAAAGTCCCAGTGTTTTTTGCGAAGAAGCTCCCGGATTGCTTCCTGATCGGAATGCTCTTCATACATCTCTTCCATGATCTCTTCTGCCCGGTTCATATCCACGCCCTTCTGTCTCAGAAGGGCATAAATCTCCCGTCTGCTCTTTTTATCTTTCCTGCTGTCTATAAAGTTCCGAATGTAGGCGTCATCATTGATATATCCAAATGATTTCACATAGGCAATCGCCGCTTCGGTGATCTCCGATGGATAGCCGCCCAGCTTTAATTTATCTCTGAGCTGGGATTCAGTTCTTGCCATGTCATTCAGCAGGTGCATCGCACGAAGCTTTGCCCGCTTCAAAAGGACTTCTTTGATCTTTGTATAAGTATCCTCTGTCAGTTCACACTCTTCTTTCAGGTGAAAACGGGACAGTTCGCCTTTGTAAACCACAAAGGCGAACTGCTCATCAACAGATACCCGATACTTTGTCTTTGTAACTGGCTCGATTCGGGTAATTCTCATCATATGTTTTATTCTTCCTCATCCATCACTTCTTCAGCATCTGCCGGAGCAGCCTGTGCCGGTTCTTCTGCTTCCTGCCCTTCTGCACCGATTCCGTAATGCGCACGGACTTTTTCTTCAATCTCTTCCATAATCTCCGGATGTGCTGTCAGATATGACTTTGCATTCTCACGTCCCTGACCGATCTTTTCTCCGTTGTATGCATACCATGCACCACTCTTATTGACCAGATCAATCTTCGTCGCAAGATCCAGGATATCTCCTTCTCTGGAAATTCCTTTTCCGAACATGATATCAAATTCTGCTTCCTTGAACGGAGGTGCAATTTTATTCTTCACGATCTTCACGCGTACATGGTTACCAACCATCTCTCCGCCCTGCTTCAGAGTCTCAGTCCTGCGGACATCCATACGGACAGATGAATAGAACTTCAGTGCCCGTCCACCCGTTGTTGTCTCCGGATTACCGAACATAACGCCAACCTTCTCACGCAGCTGGTTGATAAAGATTACAACACAGTTTGATTTACTGATAACCGGTGTCAGCTTTCTGAGTGCCTGTGACATCAGTCTTGCCTGCAGACCTACATGTGTATCACCCATATCACCCTCAATCTCCTGCTTCGGAACAAGTGCTGCAACAGAATCGACTACGATAATGTCAATCGCACCGGAACGTACCATTGTCTCAGTAATCTCCAATGCCTGATCTCCGCTGTCTGGCTGTGAAATGTAAAGTTCATCAATATCTACACCGATATTCTTCGCATATACCGGATCCAGTGCATGCTCTGCATCGATAAATCCCGCAATGCCGCCTCTTTTCTGTACTTCTGCGATCATATGTAATGCAACTGTCGTCTTACCACTTGATTCAGGTCCATAAATTTCAATAATACGTCCTTTCGGAACGCCGCCAACACCAAGTGCCAGATCCAGACTCAGAGAACCGGTCGGAACCGTCTCAACATGCACCTGTGCCGCCGGATCACCCAGCTTCATAACTGCTCCCTTACCAAAATCTTTCTCAAGCTTTGCAATTGCTGCGTCTAATGCTTTCTTTTTATTCTCATCATTCATTGTATTATTCGCCATCATTAATCTCCTTATCCCAGATTCTTCGCCCACGCTCTCCATCGAACGAATGTTTGTTCTGGTTCTATATTAGTACATATGTTCTGGTTTGTCAACTACATTTTTAAATCAGATCCACACGTCTCACCTTCCTCGGAGAAGAAACCGAACCCCTCCAGAAAATCTTTCTCGCCCAGATCCTCAAAGCTTCTGACTCCCCCATCATACCACATCTCCCCCTTCCCCCACAACCAGAACACTTCTTCTCGGAAGCCATTGCTGACATAATTTTCGCATTCGGAGGCTCATCGGAATGCCCTGCACAACTAAATCTGTCCGGTTTATTTTATTAAAAGCGCGTCCGTCTTCTATTTTCCCGCAGACCGCCCGTCCTGCAATCTAAAGCTCAAACACCTCAAGATCATCCGGTACAAACAACTTCCCGTGATAGTACTCCCGTCCTTCCCGCGTATAAAGCTCTTTCCTCTCCTTAAGATGCATCTCTTCCGTATGATACAAGATCAAATGCGGAATCTGAAGCTCCTCGGCAAGCTGACATGCTTCTTTCACAGTACTGTGGTGCTTTTCATAAGGCTTGAACTTATCTGCTTCTCCATACAGGCAGAACGCCTCATGGGTCAGCCAGTCGCTGCCTTTCACAAATTCATAATCTTTCTCATTGTACGGTTCGTCACCGCAGCAGGTAAACTTCACTCCGTTCGGAAGCAGCATCGTAAACCCGAACTGCTTTGCCTTCGTGGAAAAAATATCGAAAAAGGTGACCGGACAGCCAAGGATTTCCTTTGTCTCTCCGTGATGCACCGGCACAAAAAGAATCCGGTCATCAAAATATTTCGTCACCTTTTTCTGGATCGTAAGTTCTGCGATCATGCGGATTGATCTTGCCAGCTCTTCATGGCAGTAGATCCGCAGATTCCCCTCATATTTTCCCTGGCCGATCTTCTTCTGCCCGATCATCCGTATCAGCCAGATCACACCCAGAAGATGATCGATATGTTCATGGGTAATAAAAATATCGTGAATGTCTTCCAGCTGGATCCCGGTGTCTTTTAACACCTTTAAAATACGGTTTCCGCCGCCGGTATCCACCAGAAAATGCCTGTTTCCATCCGAGAGGGCAAAACATGTATTATAGCATTCCGTTACTGTTGCATTTCCCGTTCCAAGTATTGTAAGCTTCATCCGTCATTACTCCTGTCTCATTTCAACCACTTCACCTGCACATTTGTAAATACTTCCTCCCGGCACAAATCCTCTCACCGAAGAAAGTGGATAAATATTGGTATGCGGTCCTACTACACTTCCCGGGTTCAGAATGGTTCCACATCCAACTTCTACATGGTCACCCAACATCGCGCCGAACTTTTTCATACCGGTCTCGATATTTCCTTCCGGCGTCTTTACAACCACCAGTTTTTTATCGGATTTCACATTAGATGTGATAGAACCTGCTCCCATATGTGACTTGTATCCAAGGATTGAATCCCCCACATAATTATAATGTGGAACCTGTACTTTATTGAAGAGGACCACATTTTTCAGCTCGGTAGAATTTCCGACAACTGCCCCTTCTCCTACGATCGCATTTCCACGGATAAACGCACAGTGTCTTACCTCTGCGTCCTTTCCGATGATCGCCGGACCGCCGATAAATGCAGTCGGTGCAACCTTTGCGGATCTGGCAACCCACACATTTTCTCCACGTTTTTCATACTCTTCTTCCGGAAGAGACGCACCCAGTTCCAGGATAAAACTGCTGATTTTCGGAAGTACTTCCCACGGGTAGGTCACTCCTTCAAACAAATCCTTTGCGATTGTCTCTTCCAGCGTATACATTTCTTTAACCGTCATTTCTTTCATTCTTTCTTTCCTTTCGATGCTCTGCCTTTGGTTTCTTTTTTATAAAATGCTGCTGCCCTGTCATAGCAGCTTCTTAACTGATACTGGTTATTCAGTCCCAGTACTCCGTTGGTTCTGCTGACAATAAAATGATCCAGTTTTGTCATATATTCATCCGATGTAATTTCTCCCTCTGCCACATAGTTAAGCCCCTTTTCCCAGCTTGCCGTCAGCTCCGGATTCAGAAGTGAACGGATAGAATTCAACACCACATCATAAATCATTTCTCCAAGAAGCGTCGGTGTGATCACCTGCGTCTTTTTATTCAGTGCCAGATATTTGATATTGAATAGCTTTTTCAGGATCTCCGCCCTGGTCGCACTGGTTCCGATCCCGCTTCCTTTGATCTGCGCACGAAGTTCCTCATCCTCGATCAGCTGACCTGCATTTTCCATCGCAAGGATCATGGAACCGGAATTGTATCTCTTCGGCGGTGAAGTTTCTCCCTCTTTGATATCCAGTGATTTCACATCCAGGATATCACCTTTTTTTAACTTCTGGATGGATGCAAAAAATGCGGCATCCAGATCCACATTGTTATCACTTCCATCTCCTTCCGCGTCATTTCCATTTGCATTTTTCTTTGGGGCAGGGACCCCTGCCACCTTCAGATATCCTTCTTCCGCAAGTACACGGAAGTTGGAGAAAAACTGTTCTTTTCCGATCTGTGTTACCAACGCCACTTTCTGATAAACTGCCGGAGGATAGAAGATACTCAGAAACCTCCGGACGATCACATCATACACACGATGAGCCGTTGCAGATACCGAATTCAATGCTGAAAGTCCCTGTCCTGTCGGGATGATTGCATAATGATCCGTGATCTGCTTGTCATTGACATAACGCGTCTTTGCCAAATTTTTATATGCTCCGTAATGCAGAATATCCTGCATATATGGTGCAGTCATCTGATATTTACTCAGCCCGTTCAGGTTCTTTGTGATCTCCTTTGATACTGCCGTCGAAAGCACTCTGGCGTCTGTTCTCGGATAGGTGACAAGCTTCTTCTCGTAAAGCTCCTGCACAATGCGGAGCGTTTCATCCGGACTGATCTTGAACCGTTTGGAGCATTCGTTCTGAAGTTCTGCAAGGTTAAACAGAAGTGGCGGATTCTTTTTCTCTTTTTTCTTTTCGATGGATACAATCCGGCAGGTAAGAGGGGATGTTCCCTCTTTCAAAACAGCGATCAGCTTTTTGGCCTCCTCTTTCTCTTTAAATCCATTCTCTTTGTAGAGCTTTGGAGACTCAAAATAAGCCGAACCTTTCACTGCACGCCACTCACCGGTAAAAGTATGTCCGTCTACATTTACCGATTCGATCACACGATAGAACGGCGTTTTAACAAATTCACGGATCTCCCGTTCCCGCCTTACGACCATTCCAAGGACACAGGTCATCACACGTCCGACAGATACAACCGTGTATTTATTCCCAAGATAATTTGAAATGCTGTTTCCATATTTGAGTGTCAGAAGTCTGGAAAAGTTGATTCCCATCAGATAATCTTCCTTCGCACGGAGATAAGCCGAAGCTGACAGATTATCGTATTCTGACAGATCCTTCGCCTCACGGATTCCTCTGAGGATCTCTTCCTCCGTCTGAGAATCGATCCACACACGCCGGCGTTCTTTCCCTTTTACGCCTGCCATCTGTTCCACCAGACGGTAAATGTATTCTCCTTCTCTTCCCGAGTCGGTACAGACATAAATCCGGTCTACGTCCTTCCTGGTCAGTATTCCTTTTACGATCTCAAACTGCTTCTTTACTCCCGGTATCACCTCATAGAGAAATTCCTGCGGAATGAATGGCAGTGTCTGCAAAGACCATCTCTTATACTTTTCATCATATACTTCCGGATAACTCATCGTGACAAGATGACCAACACACCAGGTTACGATCGCCTCATCTGATTCCAGATATCCGTCTTTTCTTTTCAAATTCAAATGCAGTGCCTTGGCAAATTCCTGTGCCACACTCGGCTTTTCTGCAATATATACCGATTTACCCATATAATAATTTTGTACTCCTGTATTTTCACGCTATAGCAACTCTCACAGCGTTTAAAAAGTGAAGCTGATACCAGCTCCACTTTTTTATCATATCATATTCAGAACATAAAACAAATTATTTTCTTCGAAAAATCTTCCGGATTTTATCAACGAAGCTTTGTTTTGTCCGTCCTTCCGGATGTCTGACGGTGATTGCTTCACGCATAAAATATTCCTGGGAATTGACTTTTGAAGTTCCTTTTTCTTTCATGTAGTATTTGCCGTCACTCTTTAATTCCCGCGCTTTTACATTGTCCGCAAGCATGATCTTCAGCATATGTGTCAGCTGTTTCCTGATAGTTTCATCGTAAACCGGACATGCCACTTCCACGCGTTTTTCCGTATTACGCGTCATCATATCTGCGGAACCGATATAGATTTTCTGATCCGCTCCGGTTCCAAAAAGGAAAATACGCGGATGCTCAAGATAACGTCCGACAATACTGGTCACACGGAGATTCTCTGTGTACCCTTTGACTCCCGGAAGAATACAGCAGATCCCACGAACGATCAGATCCACCTTCACCCCTGCATTTGATGCCTCGGAAACCTTCTGGATAAAATCTACATCCGTCACAGAATTCATCTTCATGATGATCCGTCCGTTCGTTCCCTTTTTGATCTCCTCGTCCATCAGCGAAAGCACCTTTGGTTTCAGACTGGTCGGTGAAACAATAATGTGCTGATAGCTTCCATTGAGGTTGCCAATGGACATATTCTTGAAGAAGACAGCTGCATCCTCTCCGATTCCCTTATCCGCTGTGATCAGCGATACATCGGTGTACATGGTTGCCGTCTTTTCATTGTAATTTCCGGTTCCCACCTGCGTAATGTATTCGATATTGTTGCGGTTCCGGTAAGTGATCAGGCAGATCTTGGAATGCACCTTATAACCTTCAAATCCATAAATCACACGGCATCCTGCTTCTTCCAGCCGCTCGGACCAGTCAATATTGTTCTGCTCATCGAATCTGGCTCTCAGCTCGATCAAAACCGTAACCTCTTTGCCGTTCTCGGCCGCTGCACATAAGTACTCTACCAGACGGGCTTTCTTTGCCAGACGATAGATTGTGATCCTGATTGTAAGAACGGTCGGATCATAAGCTGCTTCCTTGATCATACGCAGAAACGGATCCATACTCTCATACGGATAAGAAAGAAGAATATCTTTTTTCTTTACCTGCGGAATCACTTTTCCATCCGTCAGATAGCGGGACGGCTGCGGAGTAAACGGTTCGTCGACCAGAGAACGTTTCAGCGATGCCGGAACCTTATCCATAATCGAGAAAATATAATCCAGCTTCATCGGCATCTTGGTCCGGTAGATCTGTGCCGGTGTGATCTTAAATTTGTCACAGAAATACTTTTCCAGTTCCTTATCCAGCGGCTCCGCTGTCTCCATACGGACCACTGCCATTCTGCGGCGCTTGTGAAGGGTTTCCTGCATCAGCAGGCGGAAATCATCATTGATCTCCAATGCCTCATCGTCCGGCGACACATCTGCATTCCTTGTCACACAGATATAATTCTTGTTCGATACCTCGTATTTGTCGAACACTACATCCAGATATTCCATGATCACCTTTTCCATACGGATATAACGGATGTCATGGCCCGGAAGATATAAGATATCTGACACAAACTGTGGAACCGGTACGATTCCGATCATGGAAGTTCCATTCTGCTTCAGACTTGCGATCACATACAGTTCCTTATTGAGCAGATGTGGAAACGGATGATTGGCATCCACGATCTGTGGAGACAGGATCGGAAGAATCTGGTCTTTGAAGTACTTTTTCACATACTTCTTTTCCTGCTGCTCCAGTTCTTTTATCGATAGTCCACAGACACCGTATGGATTCAGCAGCTTCTTGATCTCTGAGTAGGTCTTGTCCCTCTCTTTATACAATGGTGCTACAGCCGCAAAGATTGCATCCAGCTGCTCTTTCGGATTCATCCCCGAACGGCTGTCGATCGTGCTGTTATCCGTAAGCGACATATCATACAGGCTTCCTACGCGGATCATAAAAAATTCGTCCAGGTTGCTTGTAAAAATGGATACAAACTTCATTCTTTCAAGAAGGGGTACTGAAGAATCTTTTGCTTCCTCCAGTACCCTCTGATTGAACTTCAGCCAGGACAGTTCTCTGTTCTGTGTATAGTTCTGCATTTCTTTTTTCATATTAACCACCTTCAATCTTCCTTTACACTGGTATAATTTCATTCTACCACTGAATCAGAAGAAAGAAAAGTTAACTTCTTTTAAACTTCCCTGCAAAAGCTATTTCTTTGTGATAAATCCTTTTGCTGTCAGAGTCTCAGCACAGAGAACAGCTCCTCCTGCCGCACCGCGGACTGTATTGTGGGAAAGTCCGATAAATTTATAATCGTAAAGGGAATCTTCTCTGAGTCGTCCGATAGAAATTCCCATTCCGTTCTCATAATCTACATCCAGTTTCACCTGCGGACGGTTGTCTTCTGTCATATAGCGGATGAACTGCTTCGGTGCACTCGGAAGCTCTGCTTCCTGCGGGAAGCCTTTGAAACTTTCCAGTTTTTCGATCAGCTGCTCTTTGGTTGGTTTCTTTTCAAAATTGATAAATACGGCAGCGGTATGTCCGTTAAGAACCGGTACACGTACACACTGGCATGTGATCTTCGGAGAATCTGCTTTTACGATCTGTCCATTTTCAACTCTGCCAAGAACACGAAGCGGTTCCTGCTCGCTCTTTTCTTCTTCTCCACCAATGAATGGAATGATATTTTCTACCATTTCCGGCCAGTCTTTAAAGGTCTTTCCTGCACCTGAAATTGCCTGGTAGGTTGTAACAACCAGTTCTTTCGGTCCGAATTCTTTCCATGCTGCAAGGCAAGGCGCATAGCTCTGGATCGAACAGTTTGGTTTTACTGCGATAAATCCTCTTGTAGTTCCAAGACGCTTTTTCTGGTCTTCGATGACTGCAAAATGTTCCGGGTTTACTTCCGGGATTACCATCGGTACATCCGGTGTCCATCTGTGGGCACTGTTATTAGATACAACCGGTGTCTCTGTCTTTGCGTATGCTTCCTCGATCGCACGGATCTCATCTTTTGACATATCAACTGCACTGAATACAAAGTCGACTGTCTTTGCAACTTCTTCTACTTCGTTGACATTATGTACAACGATCTTCTTGACTGCTTCCGGCATCGGAGTGTCCATTTTCCAGCGGTCTCCGACTGCTTCTTCATATGTCTTTCCTGCGGAACGCGGGCTTGCAGCCAGTGTTACTACCTCAAACCACGGATGATTTTCCAGCAGAGAGATAAATCTCTGTCCTACCATTCCTGTTGCACCAAGAATACCTACTCTTAATTTCTGATCCATTTTTATGTCCTCATTTCCTGTTTTGTCTTTTTGATGCGTACATTTGTACGCGTGATTTGTATATCATAGCGCATTTTCCGACATTTTTCAACCCTGACAATTGAAAAACTATGTCTACTTATTAACGCTCATGTTACTGTTCCCAGTACCTGTGACCAGCAATGCTCATTTTCCTTATAACGATTAGCACTCTTCCAGATACGCTTCGTGAAGCGCGATCACCTTTTTCATAGCTTCCGGTCCAGGTGCACCGATCGTATTTCTCTTATTGACACAGGTCTCCATGCTGATCGCATCATAAATATCTTCTTCAAATACCGGAGATATCTCCTTATATTCTTCCAGTGACATATCATCTAACGCAATCTTCTTATCAATGCAATAAAGTACCAGCTTTCCTACAATTCCATGTGCATCACGGAACGGTACCCCGTGATTTACCAGATAGTCAGCTGCATCTGTTGCATTGGTAAATCCGTGTCTGCAGCTTTCCAGCATACGTTCTTTGTTGAACTTCATGGTTGCGAGCATTCCGGTAAATAAAGCCAGGCATCCTTTCACGGTATCGATGGCATCAAATACCAGCTCTTTGTCCTCCTGCATATCTTTATTGTAAGCAAGCGGAATTCCTTTCATTGTAGTCAGGATCGAAGTCAGTGCACCGTATACACGTCCTGTCTTTCCACGAACAAGTTCCGCAATATCCGGATTCTTCTTCTGTGGCATGATACTGCTTCCGGTGCTGTAGCTGTCATCGATATCAACAAACTGGTATTCATTGGAATTCCAGATGATCACTTCTTCTGAGAAGCGGCTTAAATGCATCATAATCGTAGATAGAGCACTCATCAGCTCGATCAGATAATCACGGTCCGATACCGAATCCATACTGTTCAGTGTCGGTCCGTCAAATCCGAGAAGCTCTGCGGTGTATGCTCTGTCCAGATCATAAGTAGTTCCTGCAAGTGCTCCGGATCCAAGCGGACAGGTATTCATTCTTTTGTAAATATCTTTCAGACGCATATGGTCTCTTTTGAACATTTCAAAATAAGCACCCATATGGTGTGCCAGTGTGATCGGCTGCGCTTTCTGCAGATGGGTAAATCCAGGCATGATCGTCTCGGTGCTGTCCTTCATGATCGCAAGAAGTTCGCGGAGCATATCCACAACCAGTCCCTGCAGTGCGGTGATCTCACTTCTTGTATAAAGCTTCATATCCAGTGCAACCTGGTCATTACGGCTTCTTCCGGTATGCAGCTTCTTTCCTGCATCCCCGATCCGGTCGATCAGATTCGCCTCCACAAAGCTGTGGATATCCTCATATTCTTCTGTGATCTCGAGCTTTCCATTTTCCACATCCTTGCGGATACTTTCCAGTCCGTCCAGAATCTGCTGCTTCTCATCGTCTGTCAGGATCCCCTGCTTTGCAAGCATCATAACATGCGCCTCGCTGCCCTGGATATCCTGCTCATAAAATCGTTTATCAAATGAAATGGACGCATTGAAATTATAAACCAGTTTGTCTGTTTCTTTCGTAAAACGTCCTCCCCATAACTGTGCCATAGCTTTCCCTCTTTTCTTCAACGTAATTCTGTGCTTTAGTGTACCATAGAATGTCGGATTCTGTAAAGTTCCCCTCTTAACTTTTCACAGAACTTTCCTCTTCCTCCCGAAGTTTCTTTTCCCGTTCTCTCTGATTTTTGGAATAAATACAGCCACAATAGTCCTGGCGGTAAAGTCCGTAAATCTTTGACAGCTCGGTTGAACGCTTATATCCATTTCTCTTTTTAAAATCCGAAACCAGATAAGATACTCCGTATTCGCCGGCAAGTCTTTCTCCGATCTCATTTAACTTCTGCGCATTTTTCAGCGGACTGATGGAAAGTGTAGTGGTGAAATAATCATATCTGCCTTCTTTTGCAAATCTCGCAGCTTCCCGGAGTCTGAGCTCATAACACCTGAAGCACCGCTCTCCACCTTCCGGAATCATCTCCAGTCCCTTCGCCATCTCGTAAAATTTTTCACTGTCATAATTTCCCGCCTGAAAATGGATCGTATGTTTCGCCGGAAGCTCACGGATCAGCTTCTCCTGTTCGTGGATCCGTTTTTCAAATTCGGATTCCGGAAAAATATTCGGATTGTAATAAAAAACCGTAATCTCAAAATATTCCGACAGATATTCCAGCACATAACTGCTGCATGGTGCACAACAGCTGTGAAGGAACAGACGTGGAACCTTCTTTTCCGATACGATCAGTTCTATCTTTTTATCCAGTTCTTTCTGGTAATTCTTTTTCTGCATCTGTTCATCTCTCCTCATATTGCAGATTTGTTTCTTATTATAGTGCAGCTGTTCTCTTCGCACAATATCTTTTCTGCTCTGTTTTTCTTTTTCCGCTCCATTCCAGCCAGATGCACACACGCTTTTTTTTATTTCTCATAAACTGTAAGTAAAAGACTTATGATCGTTTCTGTATCTGGAGGATTATCATGCAATATGCACTGGAACTGAAAAACGTTCATTATGCTTACCATACACTGGAAGGAGAAACCTACGCCCTGAAAGACATCACCTTTTCGGTCCGCGAAGGGGAATTTATTGCTCTGGTCGGTCCCTCCGGGTGCGGAAAATCTACACTGCTCCACCTGATTGCGGGTCTTCTCGCCCCGGAAAAAGGTCTCATCAAAATAAACGGCAGCTATCATCCGGACAATACTTCCGGCATCGGATATATGCTGCAAAAGGATGAACTTCTTGAGTGGCGTACCATCTATCAGAACGTTCTTCTCGGTCTCGAGATCCAGCATGCACTGACTGCCCGTTCCCGCGCACTGGCAAGAGCCCTTCTTACACAATACGGCCTGAATGCCTTTGCAAATGCAAAACCATCCGAACTTTCCGGAGGAATGCGCCAGAGAGCCGCGCTGATCCGCACGCTGGTCCTGAAGCCGGATATCATGCTTTTGGATGAACCCTTTTCTGCCTTGGATTATCAGACCCGGTTAAATGTCAGTGATGATATCGGGCAGATTATCAAAAAAGAGAAAAAAACAGCGATCCTCGTCACCCATGACCTTGCCGAAGCGGTCAGTCTTGCTGACCGGATCCTTGTTCTAACAAGCCGTCCGGCAACCATTGGGCAGACGGTCAATGTTTCCTTTTCTGATCCGGGACTTTCCCCGCTTGCCCGCCGCAATGCCCCGGAATTTAAGACTTATTTCAATCTGATCTGGAAGGAGCTGAACCCGGATGAATGAACTTTCAAAAAACCAGCTGCATTACCTGAATATGCACCGCAGGCATAAACGGATCATTGTTGTTTCCAGAATCTCCATCTTGCTTGCCTTTCTCTTCCTTTGGGAATTTGCCGCAAATACAAGGCTAATCGACTCTTTCATTTTCAGCAGTCCTTCCCGGATTGCCCTGTGTTTTCTCGAAATGACCGGTGACGGCAGTATTTTCCGTCATATCGGAGTGACGCTTTACGAAACCCTGGTCAGTTTTATCCTGGTGATCTTCTTCAGCCTTTTTGTCACCGTCCTTCTCTGGCTCTTCCGGAAGCTTTCGGAAATCCTGGAACCTTATCTGGTGGTGCTGAACAGCCTGCCAAAATCTGCTCTTGCCCCGCTGCTCATCGTCTGGCTCGGTGCAAACCGCACAACGATCATTATAGCCGGAATGTCGGTTGCGATCTTCGGGAGCATCCTGAACCTCTATTCCGAATTTTCCGAAGTGGATCCGGATAAGATCATGCTCATCTACACCCTTCACGGAAACCGGCTCCATGCTCTCTCCAAGGTAGTGATCCCAAGCTGCATTCCGGCGATCATCAGCACCATGAAGGTCAATATCGGGCTCTGCCTGGTGGGTGTGATCATCGGAGAATTTATCGGCGGTAGAGAAGGTCTTGGCTATATGATCATTTATGGAAGTCAGGTTTTTAAGCTCGACTGGCTTCTGATGAGTATCTGTATTCTCTGCGTGATCGCCATGCTGCTGTACGCACTGATCGGATTGATTGAAAAATGGTATCTGGGTCGGTGTAAGATTTCCGGATAATCTTGCCCGAATCATAATGGAGCAGTATCCGCCGGATTTCTCCGTGGTACTGCTCCACATTTCTGTTATGATTTTTCGGCTCCGTCCTTACAGATACTGCTGGATCTCCGCCTTATTATTCGTATAGGCAATTGCATTTTCTCTGGAAATATAGCCCTGCTTTACCAGGCTTGACAGATCCATATTCAGGGTATGCATCGCTGCATTTCCACTGGCCTGCATGATACTTCCAATCTGATGTGTCTTTCCCTCTCTGACCAGATTCAGAATCGCATCCGTACCGATCAGAAGCTCCGTCGCTGCCACACGCGTCATACCGTCCTCGCACGGGATCAGGCACTGGCTGATAATCCCCTTTAAGGTCCCGGCAAGCTGGATACGCACCTGATTTTGTCCACTGGTCGGGCAGGCATCAATAATACGTTCCACCGTCTGCGTCGCACCGGTCGTATGCAGTGTTGATAGCACCAGATGTCCCGTCTCTGCTGCAAGAAGTGCTGCCTGGATCGTCTCATAATCACGCATCTCTCCCACCAGGATCACATCCGGATCTTCACGGAGTGCACTGCGAAGTGCCGCTGCAAAGCTTTCCACATCTTCTCCTACCTCCCTCTGATGGATCAGAGACTTTTTATTCTCATAGACATACTCAACCGGATCTTCAATCGTAATAATATGGCGATCACTGACCTGGTTCATATGCTCGATCATTGCCGCAAGTGTGGTTGATTTTCCACTTCCGGTCGGACCTGTCACCAGGATCAGACCGCGCGGCTCTTCTGCCAGCTGATAAAGAAGTGTTGGCATCTTCAGTTCTTCCAGCGACGGAATATGCGCGTTCAGAAGACGGATCGTTGCCGCCACCTTCTTCTGCTGACGAAACACATTGACCCTCTGACGATGACCGTCTGAAGTACGGATCGCAAAATCCGCATCCTTGCCCGCATCAAACAGTTTTCTCTGACGCTCATTTAAAATGTCCGTCAGCATCTCTGCCATTTCTTCTGACGGTATCTGTGCCTCTGCCTGGATCAGGCGTCCGTTGACACGGTACCAGATCGGCATTCCTTCCGAAAGATGGATGTCCGAAGCCTTTTTTTCTCTTGCCTCACGGATGATCGTATCTATTTTTTCCTGACTGCTTCCAAGTTGTGACATTTCTTCTTCCCTCCATCTTCCCCGTTCTGCCAAAAAGCAGAATTGCTTTATTCGTAACTGATCTTGAGCAGTTCTTCCGGCGTTGTCTTTCCTTCCTTCACAAGAATCAGTCCACTTTCCTTCAGCGTCCGCATATGCTGCACTTCTCTTGCATATCGGTTGATCTCCTCGATCGTTGTATGATTGATGATCATCCTCCGGATATCATTGTTGATCGCAAGGATTTCATGAACTGCGATCCGACCTTTATATCCGGTGTTATTACACTTGGTACATCCGGTTCCCCTTGTAACCACACGCACATCCTCTCCAAGGAAAAGACGTTCCTGTTCGGTTGTCTTCATCTGTCTTGCACAGTGCGGACACACCTTTCTAACCAGTCTCTGCGCCACAAGTCCGACAAGAGAATTGGCAACCAAATATGTCTCCACGCCCATGTCTTCCAGACGGACAATACTGGATACCGCATCATTGGTATGAAGGGTACTTAAAACCATATGTCCTGTGATCGCAGCCCGAACCGATGTTCCGGCAGTCTCACCGTCACGAGTCTCCCCGACCATGATGATATCTGGATCCTGACGCATCAGGGCACGCAGTCCCACATCAAAGGTCAGACCGGCAACCGGATTAACCTGCGTCTGGTTGATATCCGGCAGGTTCTTTTCCACCGGATCCTCAATCGTGGAAATATTGACATGTCTTCCGGACAGATAATCCAGCACCATATAAAGTGTCGTTGATTTTCCACTTCCGGTCGGTCCCGTAATATAAATAATTCCATTCGGATAATTCAGCATCGGCAAAAACTGATTATAACTGAAATCATCCATTCCAAAATGATCCGCATGCTCCAGATGTCCGGTTGCTGCCATGATACGAAGAACCGCTTTTTCCCCAAACACTGTCGGCAAAACGGAAACACGGATATTGACAAAACTGTCATTGATCTTGACACGGAAATGTCCGTCCTGTGGGATTCTCTTCTCTGCGATATCCAGATTGGACAGGATCTTGATACGGGCGATCAATGGTGCATGGATATTTCTCTGGATCGTAACATATTCCATGATCACACCATCGATACGCATACGGACTTTTGTCTCTTTTTCAAATGGCTCAATATGAATATCACTCGCCTCGGTTTTGATCGCACGCTCGATCAGCGAGTTTAAAAGCCGGATGATCGGTGCCTCATCATCGGAATCATCCAGGTCTTCGATCTCCAGTTCCTCCGTTGTCGCAAATCCCACATTCGCCTGCTCTGCCGCATTCCGCGCATTGACTTCCGCATAATAGTAGGAAATCGCCTTGCGCAGCGGTACTTCCTCACTCAAATAGATCTCCAGCTGACATCCGGTCTGCTGCTTGACTTCTTCCAGTGCGAAATAATTTAGTGGATCATTCGTGACAAGTCCCAGTACTTTTCCTTTCAGACTGACCGGAAGGAAAAGATTTTTTTCCGCAAGCTCTCTCGAAATCATCCCTACTGCCTGCAGATCGACCTGGATCTGTGATACTTCTACAATTTCCAAGTTCAGTCTGTTCGCCAGTGCTTCAAGTACCTGATTTTCCGTGACAAATCCCAGTTCCATCAGAATCTGTCCAACTCGCATCTCTCTATGTTCTTTCTGATAGGCAAGTGCCTGTGACATCTGCTCTCCGGTCACATAACCCTTTTCTTCCAGGATTTCTCCGATTCTCAGATTCTTTTTCACGTTCGCTTACTCTCCTTTAGTATTACTAAGTTCTCCACAGGTGTATACAGCCAGTACACAATTACAATTCATCTGCTCTGTCTTCTGCAGGCTGCTGTCCACATAAGTGCCAGACTGCATATCAAAAGAACGCACCTGGATTCCCGGATAGTTCTTCGCAATATCATCCAGAAGTTCCCGGATCTGCACTTCCTGTCCCTGCAGGGTGATCGTAACCGTCGTCGTATTCACATACTGAACATACGGAAGTGTACTCTGCGGCTCTTCTGCAGAAGAATCTTCTGCAGAATCATCTGAAGCTTCAGAAAGCTGATATGCCACCGGAACACCTGCCACCGGATCTTCAATATTCAAATACACCGGAAACAGATCATGTTTCAGTGCAAGCCCTGTAATCAGGGAATCGACCTCCCGGTTTTCCATCAGGTCATAAAAACCTTCCTGTGCTTTTTTCAGATTTTCTTTCTGCGTCACGATTTTCTTCTCTGTCGACGCCTTACTGCTGATCGTATACTGCATTTCCTGCTTCTCGATCGTCAGGTCGTCTTTTTTTGCCACCAGATCCTGATGTTTTTCCATTCCCGGAAAGATCAGAAAACGCGCCATGAAAAAGAGGATCAATACACAGGCAAGCACCTTTAAAAGTACCACGTCACCTGGTTTTAATTCCATATCGATTTTCACTGATCCTCACCTCCTGTCTCTGCTCCCTTTAACACACAGGAAAGCATCAGCGAATATTCTCCGTCATCGTAAGAATATCCACTGTAATTTACCGTTGAAAACAGCCCTGTCTCAGAAAGTTTTCTTACATACGCCGGAATATCAATAACCGCCGAGCTGACCGCATTAAACGTAAGCTCTCCCGTCTCGGAATCCATCGTCTTAATCTGGACTGTCATGGCACTTCCGCCCACATCCACAATCTTCGCGATCATCTCCGCATCCAGATCCGGATAGGTTGCCAGATTGGATTTCATCTGTTCGACCTGATTCTGTGTAAAATCCAGCCGGTCGCTCTCTTCCCGGACCGCATTTGCTTCCTGATATTCGCTCTGAATCTGTGGATCGTTGATCCAGTCTTCAATTTTCTCGATGTTGTGAGATTCTGCATAATTCCAGATCGTCACTGCGATCACTGTCACAAGGCATATACCAAACGTAATCGCCGGAAACATCAGATGCTTTGCAAGACTTTCTTTTTTCAGGACACCATCCGTGCCCTCTCCTTTCCAGATTTTGTTTAAATTGATCTCTTTTTGCCTGGTACTGACCATGGCACCAATGCAGATCAGCCAGTCATCCACTTTTTCTGAAGGGTCAAAATCAAATTCTGCCTCCAACGGCTCTACTTCCAGATTCATCGCATGGATTCCGTCCTCACTGACTTCAAAATCATCCGTACTGCATCCGGCGTAAAATACTTTTGTGAGCGGCACATCAGATTTTGTGGTGGAATAGAACTGCAGAATACCGGAAATATTCCGCACGATCTCCGTACCAAAATCCAGAGTTCCTCTCTCACTGAAGATACGGCTTCTCGTAGAATACATATACTGACCTTCCCGGAACAGAATGCTCGTCACACTTCCTTCTTCAAACAGGAGAATGATCTCAGTATCATTCTGGTAGGATTTCAACTGTCCCAATGTATTCAGATAACACTCCATCGGAACAGAAATCCACTGAGCCGAAATCCCGACCGCTTTTGTCAGCTCACGGATCTTTTTCAGGACATCCTCTTCCGCGCCTCCGCAGCACAGACAGATTCCTTTCTTTCTGTCTGCTTTGATCACCGCATAATCCTGTACCCAGTCACTGCCATTTTCCGCCATGACATTCTCCGCCAGCCTGGTAAGCTGTCTTCCCCTGGCATAAGGGATCTGCGTTACTCTGGCAGATGAGTAGGATGCCGGAAGCACCAGTCTCACCTGGGATGGGTTGTGTTTCTTTTTATATTTATCCAATGCCTCTTTCCACTGTTCAAAAGGATCCCCAAATACATCGATCGGTATCCGTTCTACCTTCTGGATCTTTGGTGATTTGCCTGCCTTTCCTTCAGCAGCAAGAATACATTCATCCTGCAAAACGATGACGGTATCGCTCATCTTGTTCCTCCTTTGTATCTAAACTCCGCTTCCTGTAATCACCTGCTATGCATTCTCAATTGCTGCATAAGACTGATAGATTGGAAGCATGACTGCAATCATAATAAATCCGACGATCAGCGCCATGAAAATGATCAGGATCGGTTCCAGTAATGTAACCATTTGCTTTGTCGCCTGCTCTGCCTCTTCTTCCATGGACACGGCAATTGAATCCAACATCACATCCAGCCGTCCACTTTCCTCACCGACCAGGATTGTACTGGCAAGTTTTTTCATCAGTCCATCTACCTGCCTGAGTGCCCGTGAAAGCGGCACACCACTCCGGACCTCGGTCACAACTTCTTCAAACTGTTCCTCGATATAGACATTGCCGATCGTTTTCCCGGCAACACTGATCGCAAGTGCAATCGGCATACCACTGGAATACAGACTGCTTAAAGTACGGGCAAAACGTGCCGTATAGACAACTTTGAAAAGTTTTCCAAATATTGGAAGATGAACCTTCCGGTAATCGATCTGGTGTCGGACTGCCGGGATTCCCATAATAATCCGGACCAGTGCATAAACAATCACTACGATCAGGATCGCAAGATACCATTTCTTTGTCAGAAAATCCGAAGCTGCGATCAGAACAGTCGTCACCCACGGAAGGCTGTCCATCTGATCAAACAAAGACTGGAACTGTGGCAGAATAAAGGTAACGATCAAAATTGCAATCGCCACACACAGCACCAGAAGAATGCAAGGATAAGTCATTGCAGCGCGAACCTGCTGTGTCAGCTTATAATCTTTCTCATACTGCACGGCAAGACGGTCTGTTACCTGATCAAGATTTCCGCTTTCCTCTCCTGACCGGAGCATTCCGATCATCAGATCCGGAAAACATTTCTTTGACTCCATCGCTTCAGAAAGTGGAATACCTTTTCTAAGATCCTGAAGTGCATCTTTGTATATTTCTTTTTCTTTCGGATCAATCCCCTCCTGATCCGAAAGAATATCCATAGCACGCACAAGGCTGACACCAGATGCCAGAAGCGTAGAAAGCTCCCGGCAAAATGCTGCCAGCTGTTTTGCCTTTAATTTCTTATATTCTTTTCCTTTTGTCAGGTTCTTCGATTCTACCAGAAACAGTTCCTGTTCCCGAAGCTGTTGGATCAGTGCCGCCTCTGAAGTCGCCTCTGTCGTTCCTCTGTAGGTTTTTCCGCCCATGTCTTTTGCGACATATCGAAATTTTGCCATCCTCCATAAATCCTCTCTTCTATCTAAACATCAAACCCTGTCATTTTCACATGATGGATCTTCCATTTCACTTCTTTGCAGTTCCTTTACAGAAAATGCAGATACCACGCTGCAATCTGATCACCCCAGAAAACGGCTGCTGCAAGTCCCAGTGCAAGAAATGGTCCAAATGCAAACTGGTCTTTCTTCTCAAGCTTCTTTCCGGCAAGCATCACCGCCGC
Organism: Coprococcus sp. AF102-57; assembly: GCF_027686195.1. Classification (NCBI taxonomy): domain Bacteria; kingdom Bacillati; phylum Bacillota; class Clostridia; order Lachnospirales; family Lachnospiraceae; genus Coprococcus; species Coprococcus sp. AF102-57. The sequence continues at coordinate 90,940 of NZ_JAQCSY010000011.1, forward strand.
GTAACCGCCTCCGGTTACAATTCCGATAAACATCGCACACACGATAGATGCCGTACCAAGAAGCAGTCCGCTTGCTGCCATCAGTTTGATATCTCCGCCTCCGAATGCTCCCGGGATCACCAGTGCCAGGATCAGCATCGGTACGGAAATGATCAGAGCACCGATCAATCTTGTCATAATTCCCCGCTCCGGATAAAGCAGGAAATCAAAAACTGCAAGTATCAAAATCATAATATGAAATCTATCATAAATCATCTGTGTATCCCAGTCAATCAGGGCTACCACAAGTAATATTCCTAAATATGCAAAAATCACTGCGCCTCTTGGCGATATTACGCCTGATCTGCCACAGCCATATCTGGTCACGCAGCCGATAAAAGCTGCTCCACCTGCAAGTTCTGTCCAAAAACACCTTAAGGGGATCCGCTCCCCACATCCTCTGCACTTTCCGCCCAGACACAGAAAGCTCACACACGGGATCAGTTCCCATACAGTCAGTTCTCTGCCACAGCTTGTACAGTGGCTTCTCCCGCGTACTACATTTTCCCCACGGGGTAACCGGTCGATCACGACCGTTAAAAAGCTAAAGATACAGGCTCCAAAAAAGAACCGTATCGTCCATAAAATTCCTTCTAAAACTACTAACATCTCAATCTCCGGTATCGATCATGGTTTCCTCATGATACACCTTATATGGTGAAGGATCGTCTGCCTGATACCAGACAGTATATTCTCCTTCTTGATAAATGAACCGAAGGACTTGATAACCGGTCTCATCGGTCTGTAATACCCAGAAATCTCCGGGTGCTTTACTGAGTTTAATGATTTCATCATATAAACCATCGGCGACGCCTCCTTTATGGGAAGCGTCACCGAATGGTCCATTACTGCCGTACGCCTCAGTCCCGATTACCTGAAATGCTACCCGCACCGATTTTGCATTTCCCAAAGCCACCTGGGAGTCTGCCCGGTAAATCAACCGGAGCACCCCAGGTATAATGAGGACGATCGTAAGCAGAAGAATAAGTAAAACGTTAAGTGCCGACCTTATCCAACGGTATTTAATTGCATTTTGCACACTTTTGTTAACAGCCACGCTTTCGTTTCCTTTTCTAATCTTTCACTTTTTATGTACGATAAAAATCAATGTTCTCGTTAAATTACAATTTAATTTGTCTTCCCACCAGTTGTTGTATCTCCAACAGATTTTCCAACATTATAATCGCCATCTGAATTATTCTTGCTATTAGCAGGATTATATGTACAGCTCTTCTGACCATTATCATAAACCAATGTTTTAATTTTATTATTTTCTACCGTTACATCAATAATTGTATTTTCACCTAATTCCGCCAATGATGCAATTTCTTTTTTTGTAAATTTTCCAGTAGTATCAAGTGTAACTGTTTCACCAGTTTTAATTTTAGCATATTCTTCATCATACAATGTCTGAGCAGCCATTACAGCCTGACGTGTTTCAGCAACAACTGATTTATTCTTCGCCTTATCAATATATCCAGTCAGTGCCGGGATCAGCAGAGCTGCCAGGATTGCAAGAATTACCAGTACAACAATAAGTTCTACCAGTGTGAAACCTTTTTTCTTGTTTTCTTTTAATTTCTTAAACATGTTTCTTCACTCCTCTTAAATTCTCTTTGGTTATCTATACAAACGCCTCGGTGCATGCGCTCATATCATATAAATATAAACTTTCTCAATTTGAACCTGTCTCCGCCTTCGCCGTAATCTCTTCGCAGCAAAGCACACTGTGCTTAAACTCCAGGATCTCCGAATCCGTAGCAACCAGATTCGTCAACTCTTTGTCACTGTACAGATTTACCGTCGCGCTGATCCAGTCTACCTGATTACCACTTTTGGTTCCTTCTGGAAAAGAATAAATCACTTCCAGATAATTGTTCATATAAAACCCTTTTCCAAATACCGTGGCAACTGCACGTGCCACCGGAACTCCATCTTTCAGATAGATATAACTATTCTTTGAGCTATTGCGGAAATAATATCTGGTCAGTAACTGCCCACTGTCCACAGCCGACGCCTGACCGGTTCGATTGTTTTGAATATACAGGTCAGTATCCTCGCATCCGTTTGTAGAAACAAGGACGACATAACCCTCTTCATTTATAAATTCTACCGTATTTCCGCGCAATTTTCCAGTGCTTTCTGTAATGTTTTCTGTAATATTTTCGCTTTTTTCTGCTGAAGCTGCCGGAATATCATAGATTTTCACATACCCACTCGCATTTTGGGTAATTGTTCTCAACTCCGTCATTGCGGTATCCAGTATAGACTGTGCATACTGCGTCCTCTGCACCCGGACAAAAATGCGGGATGCCGCACTTAAAGCGGATGCTGCCATCGCCAGCATAATACTGATCAGAAGCAGACATACCATAGTCTCAACCAGCGTCGTTCCTTCTTTTTTTTGAAGCAGGCTTCTCAGTCGTTTCATGATCAGTCTCCTCCTTCGGCATCTGTCTGTCCGGACTCTGATGAAGCTGCCACCGGTCCATAAAGATAAAAGGTTGTATTCTGCTGCCGCTTCTCGGCATCTGTATAGGTGATCTGTTTGCTATCCAGAGTTGCATCTATGGAAAATACTACATTTCCAATCTGTGTCAGACCAGAATCCGCCGCACGGAACTGGATCGTCTTCTGGCTTCCCGTTACCGTTTCTTTCGCAGACTGCAGTCCCTCAAGGACAGCCGCATTGTCTGCACGGATTTCTTTATTCTTTTTTAATGCCGAATTGCTGTAGGAAATGGCTCCCTCCAGCACTCCGAACATGATCAGGAAAATGAACATACTCGCCATGACTTCTACCAGGGTTTCTCCGGCTTTCGCTTTTATTCTTTTAATTCTGTGCATCGCCATCGCCTCCTGTTATCGTAATCTCTCCCGTGTCTTCCACAAATTTCCGTGAAAGCGGTTCATCGGTCTGGTATGTATATTCGATTTTGCCACCATCTGAAAAATCACACTTATTTCCGACCGTACTTCCGACCTTCCAGACGCCCCCTCCGGTCTCATCTGCTACCCATATGATATTCTGTCCCTTATAGGTAAACTTCACATCATAAGTCTCTTCTCTTGTATATTCTGCGGTATAAGTATATGATGCATCCTCATAGTAAGCGGTCACTCCAACCATCAGCACATACTGCCTGACTACTGTATTCTGCAGTGCCTCGATCTGTGCCGTGTAATCGGTTGCTGTACTGACATCAAGTTCTCCGTTTTTCAAATCCCCTGCCGAACTTCCAACCTTCTCTTTTGCAAGAGAAATGCATAGATTCCCATATCCGTCTTCAATCTGCCCTTTCGAAAGATCCTCTATATTCGTCCCATCTGCAACAAATTTGTATTTCGTCGCCTCTGCACTGGACGCTGTTTCATCGTTGTAAACCGCGTACTGGGAATTTTCCAGAAAGCTGTTCGCAAAAATATAGAAATTCGTACCCGAAGAAGTATTTCCGGCTTTCAGTTCTCCATCCAATACCTTTGCATAGCTTTTTGCCAACTGGTAACAGCGCTCCTCCTTCAGGCGCAGATTCGACTGCGCCGTCATGAGTCCCGCCGTATACAGGATGGCAGCCGCAAAAGCGATAAAGAACGCGGATACACAAAGCACCACTGCCATGGATACACCTTTTTTTTCATTTGCTTTCAGCTGCTGCCAGCCTGTATGTCTCATAGATTCCTCCATATTTACCGACTCCATTTGATCTCAGTTTCCTTTGATGCCACATATGCATCACTTCCGTTGCCACTTCCCGCGTCTTCTGCTTTTACATTTGCAAGTACATCTGCTTTAAACACTGCCGTTTCTGTCACGATAAAATTACCATGTTCCACAGAAGCTTCATTCGTATCTTTCACAGATTCCAGATCCGGAAGTTTCAAAGTGTAACGGAAGCCGCCTTTTCCGTCTGGCTCGGCGATAATCACCGGTTTCAGCGTAATCTTGTAATAATTATAAGATCCACTGTCTGAAACATAATTTGACTCAATCGTCACATTGTATACTTCCGGTTCAAAAGTATGGATTTTTTCCTCATCTGGTACACCTTCCTGTGAATCATCTTCCTTTTCCTTCACATTCTCCCAGATCCATTTCCATTCTTCCTCAGAAGTCTCTGTCTTCTCTTTTATCTTGCGGTATACATACTGCTGAAGTTCTACTTTCTTCTGTTCTTCTCCATCCACCGTTTCTGTCGTTTCGATAACCCGGAGTTTTCCTTCCAGCTTATTATCCTGTCCGGCTTCTGTCTCTGTCAGTTTTCCTTTCAGATTGATCGAATAGACTTCTGCACAGTCGATACTGCTCCATTTCAGCACCGTACGCTCTGCATTCCACTGTTCTTCATGGGAAGGCACTTCAGGCGTATCGGTTACTTTTACCTTCTCTTCTTCTTCCACGGTATCTGCTTCTACTTCCGGTGCTGTCAGTTTTGCATACGGGAGCTGTACCGTTCCGACTTTCACCCACCGTGAGCTGACACTGCTGTTACCGGAAGAAATTCTGGTGTAGTACGCGATCCATTTACCGGCATAGCGAATTGAGAAATTATTCATAAAGTGGTAATAATCCTGTGCATTTTCCATGTTCATCTGAACCGGAACAAAATTATCCTCATAAGTCTGCGGATAAATCTTTATCATACGATTCCCCGGATTCTCTACGGTAGAAGCTTCTGCATCCTCCTTGGAATTATAAACATAGGCTTTCAGAAGGTATGCGCTTCCTCCAGGTGGAATGCTTTCTTTCGATGCGGCAATGTTGATTCTCAGACCTTCTGCCGTTCCGTTTTTAAAATCTTCCGCATCTACCGGCTTCTCCTTATCATGTGTCCAGCTGACTTTCCATCCATCCAGTACCGGATCTGCAAGTCTGCTCGGAATTTCCAGTTCATAGGTCACACCCGGAGCACTGTCTACATAGACATTCTTATCACTCGTTTTGGCTACCAGATAGACAATGATTCGTTTGCCCGCATAAGCTTCCAGATTGATCGTCTTTGAATAGCTGCCATCTTTTGCTTCACGCTTCAAGACCACATCTCCCATAGCTGTTTCTTTTCCGGGCTCGCCAGAATTGCTGTACTCACGAACATAGATCTGGTATCCCATACAATAAGTCTCATCTGAGATTTTTGCCCAGCTGACATTGTAATTCAGTTCATTTTCATCCACATTCACTACCGATGGCTGTCCCGGTTTTTCCAAACGCTGTGATACGTTGTAGATCGCTGTGGCAGAAAGTCCGATCTGACCTTTTGATGCATCTCCGATACGGGTTACTTTCAGACGGATCTGGGTGTAATTCCAGTCATCTCCGTCTGCGGTAAAGCTTCGCCCGCTCTCTTTATATGCGCTTGTATCAATCGTAACTTCCTTGCCGTCTGCATCAATACCGGTCATCTCGATCTTGTACTTCGGATCGGATGTCGCAGCTAGATTCTTGTCCCACGAGAAGGTGTACTGCATCCGGTTCTCACCATCATAGGTCGGTTCCAGGTTGGATCCGTCTTTCTGATCAAGTACCGGGGCTGCCAGCCAGGTGAACAGATTTGAGGATGTATATTTAAAATCATTAAAATCATTCGGCCATTTTCCATTGAAGATCACACTGTCTGTATAGGACCATTCTTCCTGGTTCTTCTCATCTACATCCACCAGTTCTTTGATTGTATTGGTTCCAGCCATCTTCTGGTCATGATACATATAAACCGGACCAAGACCGGACTGTGCATACCAGAGACGTACATGCAGATTGGTTGCCTCTCTGATATAATCCGGAAGATTCGTCAATGATGCTGTTGCAATTCCTTTTGATACTGCCATAATATCTGTCTTTGCAAGAACAATATCATTTTCTCCCTTCCAGGTTCCAAGAAGCTCTGCCCGGTAAATTGGCTGTACCTCTTTAATAGAATTCGTTTTACTGTTATCAAGCTGGATATTAATGCTCAGATCATCCAGTGAGCTACCACTGATCGTAACCGATGGAGTTGCCGAATTATTTCTGTTGCTGTCCGACAGAGGAATACTTGCCCGGTAGTACGGCTGGAATGATGCTATTGAAATCTGTGGTGCAGACTGACAGGTACCAGCTTTCGATGTTGCCTTTGCTATAATCTGGTAATAATTATCATCACTATATCGTTTATGAAGTCCATCATCGCCAAAGTCAATATCCAGAAATCCAGTCGGGTTCTCTGCATTCAAAATAACTTTCTTGGAAAATCCCTTCAAGCTGATCTCTACCTGCCAGCCTTCATAGTCTTTGTAATCATCCAGATTATTCAGACTGTATTCATATCGATAATCCTCTCGATTTTCACTTTCAACAAACGGTGTTTTTAGTTCTACACGGATATCCGGTGTCGGAAGTACTTTTTTCTGGCTCAGTTCCACTTTTACCGGATCTGATTTTTCTACATCATCATACATGCTGACTGCACGTACCTGTAGCACCAGTTGACCGGACATTCCATCCGGAATATCAAAGCTTCCATTCTCCTTGTATAAAACTCTTACTGCCTCGTTTCCATTTTCATCCGTTACTGTCACTTCATATTTAAACGGATCACATAAGTCTGTTGAATTTTTCTCATCCTTTTTCGGCAGAACAGCTGGTGTAATATTCAAAGTAATCTTTCCATCACTTATTGATGCTTCAACAGAATCCGGTGCAAGAATCTTCTCTTTTTCATCGACAGTTACCACACCCTCCAGCCTCTTATATGCGGTTCTGGAATTCACAACAATTGAATCTTCTGTATCCACAATGACTTTATTCTCAATCTTGGACGTCTCATAATATTCATCAATATAGAACAGCACCTCTCCCATTTTTTTATCATTATCTGCACTGTTCCGGATCACACCGTCCTGATCTACGTATAGCCGATCCCCATAAATGGTTGTCACATTGTTTCCAAAATCAAGTGTCGCAAAAAAGAATCTTCCATCTATATCCTTCATTTCATACATAATTGTACAATAATCTTTCCAGTATACATAACTATCCGTTGGATAAATATGTATATATCCGTTTCCGTTTTTGACGGTGTTTTCCGTTTTTACCCCCAGTTCAATTCCCGTATAGTCAATGTTGGCACTGTCTCTTCGCTTAATATAGAAATTGTTTTTCCGGTCATTCTCATTCCCTATATTTGCAGGTGTTCCGGTAATCGAGGTAATTCCTGACGGAAGTGATCCGGATGAATAGATCGGGTATGGAGCCCAGCTCGACTTCACCTGATAATTAGCAGAATTCAGGTCAAGCGAAAAGCAATTATCGATGGCAGTATTTTTCCATCCTTCCTGCCCATATCTCGCTCCGAAAATTCCTCCGACATAGCCCGATGCCTTTAGCACTTTCGCATAATTTCTGCAGCGTTCAATTCGGATCTTCAGATTCGCATTTGAAGTTTCTATCCTGCCTCCCTGGGCATTATCACAGGAAACAAATCCAAAAATGCCGGATGCCATTGATGCTGAATAAATTTCTACATTCGGGGCATTGATACAATCAAGGATTTGAATCGTATAGCTCTGAGACTCACTTGCTTTGCTGGCATAATAGCTTGTCACATTTCCCAAGATGCCTGCACTGTCATTTGCTCCCTGCACCTTATCATCTGTAAAATTTTTACCCTTTTGCAGATAAATACTTCCATAGTTTCCACAACCCACAATGTTATATTCATTTTCCTCATAAGCATGATAAAGCTGTGCGACAATACCGCCCGAAGCTCCAACCCAGTCATTTGCATAGGTTGTCTGCAGATTTCCATAATTCCTGCAATTTTCTATGGTTCCACCGGTTCCCGTCCACTGTCCCATAATTCCGCCAGAATAATGGCTGTTATAGCAGTATACCGTTCCATAGTTAATACATTTTTCAATCGTCCATCCATCGGAAGTGATGTTGTTCTGATTTCCGATAATTCCACCGGCAAACCGATTCGTTCCCGAAGTAGCCAGCTGTCTTCCAACAAATGCACCATTGACCAGATAACTCAGATCCTGCTCTGACTCATTCATTCCGATAATTCCACCGGTTCCGACCCCGATTACCTGTGACTTATTAACCAGGAACCAGTTGCCGGATACGCACTTGTTGACAGAGCCGGTTGTTCCATTGAACGCCGTAATTCCTCCAAGATTTCCATTGGAACTCATATGCATCTGCATCCTCCCGGCTGCTACATTAGAACCGCCATCATAAGAAAGCTTCTCTATTTCACTTCCACCACTCCATCCAACATAATTATCATCCTTGGAAAGTTTTCCTTTTTCTGTTGCAAATTTATTCAACTGCTCTGCTGTCGTTTCTTCCGTCACATCACGCATGACATCTGCGGTAATGCTGCTTCCAGACATTGCAATTTTTCCCTTATTAAATCCAACCACTCCGCCAAGCATTCCGAATTTTGCCTTCAGATTGCTGGATGAATGATTCTCCAGATAGCATGCTTCAACTATTCCTGTGGTCTCGTTTTTTCCTGCAATTCCGCCGGCATGCGTTGCCTGCGCTTCTTTTTGCTGTACCGTGCTGGAACTGTTTGCAGTATAAATCCCCTGAATATCCATGTTGATCAGGCCAACTGTATTGTTCTTCAGAGACGAATAGTTTACGCCTGTAATTCCTCCATAGCAGTTGCCTTCTGCACTGCCATTTTCATCCTCTTTCATGGTTCCGGAATAACTGCATCCTACAACCTGAACTTTCTTCTGTCCGGAATCATTTGCTGATACAGACGCATTACCATTACTTCCAACAATTCCACCAAGATACTTATATCCACTGAAATCATTAAAATTCACACCTTCTGCCACAACCTTTACCACCGTCCCCTGGTTCATGCCGACAGCGCCTCCGACAACCAGCGCAGTCTGCTGTACATTGATTTCCGGCATGGTCGTAATCTTTGTCACACTTCCTGTCGCCTGGGAATCTCCTACGGTTCCGTTATTTAATCCGGTAATTCCTCCGATAATGACCGCACTTCCCTTAAGGACCACGTTTTCTTTCGATGCACTTCCCAGTATCGTTCCGTTATTCACTGCACAGATTGCTCCTGCGTCCATGACGCCCAGACTGTAAATCTCTGCCTTTGTCGTTTTTGTTCCCTGAACGTTGCAGTTCTCAATAATTCCATCCGCTTCATTTTTTGCCGCGATTCCTCCGGCATATCCGGAACTGCTGCTCACACTTCCGTAATCTTTACTGTTCGAAATCTTTGCCACATTAACTGCCGTAATTCCTCCCGCATATCCGGAATCCGCAGTTACTTTTCCTGCCCGGTTGATTGTATTGGTCACATTTCCACTGGTTGTACCGACAATTCCTCCAACCATTCCGTGGGTTGCCCGTACCTGACTCGCCTTGCATACCAGATACTGTGTTTCAGACTGGCCAAGAGAATCCTGTCCCAGATAGTTTCCAACAATTCCACCGACATTTTCATAACCGGTGATCCTCGCTCCGCTTCCGACAGCTACAATTTCTCCGTTTGTTCCGCCATCTCCGGTAACACTCAGAGTTCCTGTTTTTTCATTAATACCAATAATACCGCCCACATTCGTTCCGTGACTGCTCATAATGCTGCGACTGATATTCTCGTCTTCAGCAACCTGGATCGTACCGCTGTTTCTACCTGCGATTCCACCAACATTATCACTGGCAGCAGAAATATTTGCATAGCTGGTGTTCTCTCTTATCACACCTTTGGTCAGATTCCAGCCGACGATTCCACCCAGATTCTGATTACCGGAAATGGTCTTTCCTGACATGGTACTGCATTTTTCAATGGTTCCTGCTGTGTAGTTTCTTGTTCCATCTGTAAATGTCGTATCGCTTCCGATATTCAGTCCGGCAATTCCACCGACATAACTAAGCGCTGCATTTCCAAAATGCTCACTGAGAGTACACTGGTAAATGAGCCCCGCATTCAGTCCGACCACTCCGCCGATTCCTGTGAAACCGGATAAACTTCCCTTGTTGGTACAGTTGTCGATGATCTGATTTTTAAGATTGACTCCGACAATTCCACCTGCCAGGTGCAGCTCCAGATTTTCCGCCTCATCTGGCAGATCGATGCCCGCTCCAATCTCATTTTTTGCAAATGTCCCCAATTTCACCGTTCCAACCGATTCACCAAACGCCGCAGATGTCAGAGAAATATTTCCCGAATTGGTACATTCTTTCACTACAATCCTGCTGTTCTTTTCACTGTATCCAAGAATCCCTCCTGTATACAGACTGGCTGTAATCGGAAGATTATTCGTCGTTGTGACTGTAATCTTTGCCGTATTGGTATTGGTATATCCACTCGCATATACCGGGATATTGTCCGCACTCAGTTCCGGCAGCAGTTTATCTGCATTTTCCCACAGCTCTCCTTCTGTTGTAGAATAGGTGCTGATATATCCAACCACACCACCACAGAATGCCTTTCCTTTGATCGTACCAAGGATGTTATCTGTATGGATTCCATCCATCACAAGATCGTTATTTGTATTTATCAGATTCGCTCCAATACATCCTCCGACAAAAAGCTGACCTTCCACGCTTCGTGGACGGATCTTTAAGTCTGATTCCGTCACAGACGCAGATGCATTTAATCCAAACGCACCACCTGCACATTTTCCAAATGCATAGATACGTCCACCGATCAGGGTGTAGTTGACACTGATCCTGGCATTCACATCATTGAATCCAACTACGCCACCGACATAATCTTCTCCAACCACGATACTGGAAACAGATTTGACCGTAATATTCTGGCTTTCTTCGGAAAACAGAATATTACCATCATTATATCCTGCAATTCCACCTGCATAATCCGCTTTTGCTTCCCAGTTATTTACAATCGTATTGTAAATAGAATTATCATAATCGGATAAGTAGCTTGCGCAGTTTGAGATCGTAGCTCCGTTGGCATTATATCCGACAATTCCACCAATGTATTTTTCATAACCAGCCGTCACACCATTATTGATACAATCTGTAAGTTCGACTGAACCTGCATTTTCACCAACGATTCCACCAACATAACTGTTACCAATCACATAGTTTCCATTTGTCGTGACAGAAACTCCTCCATGTGCCCGGATTGCCTGACTAATACCGCCTAGACCACCGGCAATACCACCGACATATTTTGATCCAAGCACATATCCACCGCTCTTTGTTGAACAGTTGGCAAGCAGGGAAACATTTCCATATCCGATGATACCACCAACATATTCTCCACGGAGTAATTCATCCTTTTTCGTCTGATCATACACATACCCGGTCTGTCCAGCTGCACTTGAAGCTCCATAAAGAAGCGTATTCTCACCATATCCGACAACTCCGCCGAAATATTTTCCTTTTTCATAATCGTCTGCAACGGAAGAAACGTTGCAAAGTACAAGTCCGTCATTGCTACAGTCTGTCAGGTCCGACATTTCTTTTAGCACATCATCCCGATAGTTCGTATCCTCTAATGTACCAGTTACCTTTCCTGCAATTCCACCTGTACAGTAATTGCCGTTGATGTTCGCATGGTTTTCGCATTCCGCAATTTTGGCACCATTCTTTTCGGTTGGCAGGCTTGCATATCCCACGATACCACCGATTCCTCTTGCTGTACTTTGGGAATTAGTATCCGGGATCTTGACATTCATAGACCCCGACATAGAAAGCTTTGTTGCCTGCCCTGCTGCTACCCTGGTGCCGTCTGCATTTGCCATACTTCCGATCACTCCACCGACCGCTGCCATAGCAAATCCATCAGATTCCCCTGCACCAGTCTGTTCAAGCGATACATTGACTGCTGTATCTTTTCCGGTCACTGCCGTATCTGATATGTTTCCCTCGCTTCGTCCGGCAAGGATTCCGATTCCTTTCAGTGACGAATACTTTCTGGTATCTGCCTTTTCCGTTCCAAAGGTCAGTTTCGGATTCTGGAGCGTCACCTGTTCGATCGTTCCCTTTACTTCACAGAACAGTCCCAGATACTCTGGTCTACTCACCTGACCTGCTGTCTTCGTTTCGGTTCTTCCGGTTTTCTGTACTGCTGCAGCAGTCTGAAGTTCGTCTGCTGTTGTATCATCAATAATCGAGTCCTCACCCAGCTTCAGATTCGAGAGCAGCGTACTTCCACCCTTTCCTTTTAACGTATAGTCTGCAGGAAGCTCCGCAATTGCCGGAAAATCAATGACCGAAGTTTTGCTGTTCTCTTTCCAGGCCAGCTTCAGGACATTCTTCTGTCCGGAAACATTACCCGAAGTCTGCTGTGTCAGCTGATACACACCGGTACCGGCTGAAGTCCAGTCCATATTTTTATTGGTAAGTATGAAAGCCGGATTCTTTTCTCCCTCGTAATACCTGATATTTGAAAGATGACGGTACGCAGCAATCTTTACATCATTTGGGGATGTGCTGTCCGCATACATGGTATTTGCTGTATTAGATGATACCGACTCGCTGTCTTTATATTCCTTCTGGATCAAGTTGGCTGAATCTTTTCCGGCATAAGAAGTCGCTTTTACTGTTGCATAAATATTCTGTGCCTTTGCAAGATCTTTTGTCATAGACGCAAGGCGACAGATACTTGTGCTCAACGTTTTCTCATAAGCAGATGAATCCGATGCCAACGTTGCCTGTGTCTTCGCAGACATCATGGCATCAAGAACCAGAGAGTACTTATTATCGCTGTAAGTCAGCGGGAACTCCCATCCTTCACTTTCTTTATTCTTTCCATCCTTCAAAGTAACCGATGCCATCTGTCCACTGTCCGACTTATTCTGATCAATGGACCATCCGTTTTTCCGAAGATCATATGGCGATACAACCATACTGAAAAGCTTTTTGTCACTTCCTTTTAAATAGAAAGTAATCTCATAGCTTACATCCAGACTGCTGCCCACATTACTTGACCAGTTCAACGACAACCGTTCACTGTTCTGAAGACTGATCGTTGCAATACGAAGCTTCGTTGTACCAAGATTGACTGCATTTACCGTATCATCTGCGGAATAATAACCAAGCAGACGCTTGCTTCTGCTTTCGTATTCTCTGTCAAGCATGGTAAGCGAATGTTTTTCATCTTTCTCGGCATAATTCAGACTGTCGCATTTTGTTGCATAAAATGCAGAATACACTTCACCGGATTCGATATCAATTTCAATTGCGATCGCACCTTTGTATATATCTTTATCATAGGTATAATCATCGATCAGCGTAAGCACCGGATTCTTCTTTGAGTTCTTGCTGTCATAAGAATCTGCATTCAGCGTGATCGCGTAAATTTTTCCATTCAGGTTCAAATCTGATCCCGTATATTGGATCCCTTTTTTCTCAATCTGCTTTTTAAAACTGTCCCATTGACCGGATGACCGGTAATAAGTAAGCTTCGACTCTGCCGCCAGATAGACTGTCTTGGCATTCTCCTCATTCTTTCTAAATTCCGCTTTCCGCCAGTAATTGATAAAAAACGGAACTGCGACTGCTGCAATGATTGAAAGGATGATGAGTACTACCATCAGCTCTACCATTGTAAATCCTTTTTTTCTGTTTTTTCTCATATTCGTACACCTGCTATATATTCATTCATCAAACTCTAATTATACATAGTAAATTATAGCAGTTCTTTTACAAAAAAACAGCATCATTTTTAATGTTATTTGTAATTTTTTTCACCTTTTTCCTCGTTACTCTGCATTTCTCCGCCATTTGCCACGTTCTTCTGCTATTTTAACCTTCAAAAAACGGTCCGCCAATTTCCTATGAAATAAAAAAAGAAAATCCTTCTCAGATCTTTCTCCAAAAAGCATTTTCTCTTTTTACAGATATTCTTTTTTCATAACCGCTGCTTCGGCACGCATATCCGGTCCGTGACATGCTCCCACCACTTAAATCACTGATTTTGAAGTGGGGGCTTCTTGCTCAATGGCTCTACTGAGCCAAGTATCTACAAGCTATCCTCGCGTGCCCCGCGATTCTTTTGCCCGGACACGGGCATGTTTTCTTATGATCCAATTGTCCGGATACGGACAGTTTATGCTGTCAACATCCTTCTTGCCTCTTCACGGATGTTGATTGCTGCATTACGGTCTCTGTCCATCTCATTTCCGCACGCACAGTGATAAACTCTTTCGGATAATTTCAGCTCTTTCTTTATCCTTCCACATTGACAGCATTTTTTACTGGAAGGAAAGAAACGGTCTACCTTTACCATTTTCTTTCCTCTCCACGCCAGTTTATAGTCTATCATTTCCCTGAACATTCCGTATCCATTATCATGTACGCTTTTTCCGAAATGCAGACATTGCCCCATTGCTTTCATATCGATGTCTTCCACTGCAACTGCATCATAACCGTCTGCAATCTTTCGGCTTAGTTTGTGCAGATAATCTCTTCTCTGATTTCGTATCTTTTCATGACATCTGGCAACTTTCTTTTTCTGCAGCTCATAATTATGACTTCCTCGTACGCATCTTGACAACTTTCGTTGCTCCCTCGCCAGTCTTTTTTCGTTTTTTCTAAAAAATCCTGCTTCTTCTGTCTCAATCTTTTCTGAAAATACTGCCATACCCTGCATTGCGTAATCTATTCCAAGTATCCTTGCGGTACTATAATCTGGTTCAGCTGCTTGGTTTTCACAACTGTACCCTTCATACAGCAGGCTTGCAAAGTATTTGCCGGATGGTTCCATACTGACTGTCACTGATTTTAGGCAAAAGCCTTCTGCTGACTTCCTGTGTTTTTTCATGGCAATCCATTTTAATTTGGGAAGCCGGATCCGCTTACTTTCCACCAGGATATTTCCATTGACCACATTCGTTGTATAGCTGTTTCTGGAATGATGTTTTGACTTGAACCTTGGAAATCCAATCTTGGGATCCCGAAAAAAATTCTTATATGCCTTTTCCAGATGAAGCTGGACATTTGCCAGTGCCAGCGAATCTACTTCTTTCAGAAATGGATATTCTTTTTTATACATGGCCGGTGTATGTTTTAACATTTTCTTCGTCTTTTCATACTCCTGGATCTTATCATTAAGCATCTGATTATACAGAAAACGACAACAGCCAAATGTTTTGCCAAGAACTATCTTCTGTTCTTCTGTCGGATAAATTCGGAAACGATATGCTATGTTCAATACTTCTTCTCTCCCTGGGTTTCAATGTATTGACGGATTACTTCTACTGGGGCGCCTCCAGCTGTCAACAGACAAAAGCTCTGACTCCAAAAGGCTTCTTTTCCAAAGTTTCTCTCTGAACACATCAGATACACTGAATGTGCATTATGATCTATTTTTTTCATGCAAATCAGTCCTCTCTCTAATAATCTATGTTTTACTTAAATGAAAAACTAAATTCCAGCTG
>NZ_JAQCSY010000012.1:0-91068 GCF_027686195.1 Coprococcus sp. AF102-57
TTTTGGGGCTTTTGACCCTGGCATCATGAAAATTTTATTATTATAAGTACATCAAGAGGTTAAGAAAACCCAATGAAGGAGGAACATGTAAAATGAAAAAAAGAAAAGTGTTAGCAGTATTGTTATGTGCAGCGATGACAGCAGCTTTAGCAGTTGGATGCGGTGGAAGCAAAGGATCTGACAGCAGCGACAAGAGCAGTGATTCATCAAGCTCATCCGATGATGTGATCACAGTAGGCTTCTCACAGGTAGGTGCAGAATCTGACTGGCGTACAGCAAACTCTCAGTCAATGAAAGACACATTCAGCAAAGAAAACGGATATGACCTGATCTTTGATGATGCTCAGCAGAAACAGGAAAACCAGATCACAGCAATCCGTAACTTCATCCAGCAGGAGGTTGATTACATTCTTCTTGCACCTGTTACAGAGACAGGATGGGATACAGTTCTTCAGGAAGCAAAAGATGCAGACATCCCGGTAATCATCGTTGACCGTATGGTTGATGTATCTGATGACAGCCTTTACACAACATGGATCGGAACCGATGCTCTTTGTGAAGGTCGTAAAGCAGCTGAATGGCTGAATGGATTTGCAGAAGCAAAAGGAATCGCAGCATCTGATATCCATATCGCTGATATCCAGGGAACAATCGGATCTACAGCTCAGATCGGACGTACAAAAGGTCTTGAAGAAGGCGTTGACAAATACGGATGGGATCTTGTAGCTCAGCAGACAGGTGAATTTACACAGGCTAAAGGTCAGGAAGTTATGGAGTCTATGCTGAAACAGTATGACAACATCAACGTAGTATACTGCGAGAACGATAACGAAGCATTCGGAGCAATCGATGCAATCGAAGCAGCAGGTAAGACAGTTGGATCTGATATCGCTAACGGCGAAATCATGGTAATTTCATTCGATACAACACATGCAGGACTTCAGGATGTTCTTGATGGAAAGATCGAATGCGATGTAGAGTGTAACCCACTTCACGGACCACGTGCTGAAGAACTTATCAAAAAACTTGAAGCTGGCGAAGACGTTGATAAACTGAACTATGTAGATGAAGAAATCTTTGCTCATGATGACACAGTTAAATCTGTAAAAGCTACAAACAGCTTAGACGAAGAAAAAGATTTTGATGTAACACCACTTACACAGGATATTCTTGACAAACGTGCATACTAAAATGCATTAGGAAAGTCGGATATATAATTTGACAGACACATAAGGGTGGATGAATAGAGAGGCGTGGTAGATAATAATCGGAATGTGCCGGATATTTATACTACGCCCTCTTTATTGAAAAAAGGAAAGCAGGTGGAAGAGTATGGAGGGTAATGTTGTACTTACAATGCGGGATATTTCCAAGACATTTCCCGGTGTAAAAGCATTGCAGCATGTTGATTTTACACTTCGCAAGGGCGAAATTCACGCTCTGATGGGTGAGAACGGTGCAGGTAAATCTACACTGATCAAGGTTCTTACCGGTGTACATGAATTTGAAAATGGCGAGATCCGTCTGGATGGAAAAGACGGTCCGATTATTAATAAATCACCTCAGGACGCACAGAACAATGGTATCAGTACTGTATATCAGGAAGTTAACCTTTGTCCGAATCTGACGGTGGCAGAAAATCTGTTTATTGGACGCGAACCAAGAAAAGCAGGATTTATTGACTGGCGTACAATGAACAAACGTGCAACAGAATTGCTTAAGAGTCTTGAAATTGATGCTTCAGCTACCCAGAAGCTGGAAGAGGTTTCTCTGGCAAGACAGCAGATGATCGCAATCGCACGTGCAGTTGATATGAAATGTAAGGTTCTGATCCTTGATGAGCCAACTTCATCTCTGGACGATGATGAGGTTGCAAAGCTGTTCAAACTGATGAACAGACTGAAAGATGAAGGTGTAGGTATTATTTTCGTAACACACTTCCTGGAACAGGTATATGAGGTCTGTGACAGAATCACAGTTTTACGAAATGGGGAACTGGTTGGCGAATACGAAGTCAAAGATCTGCCAAGAGTTATGCTTGTTGCCAAGATGATGGGTAAAGACTTTGATGATCTTGCAGATATCAAGGGAGATCATGCAGAACTCAAAGAATTCATCCCGGTTATCGAGGCAGAAGGACTTAGCCATAAAGGAACGATCAAACCGTTTGATATGACGATCAACAAAGGTGAGGTTGTCGGATTTACAGGGCTTCTTGGATCCGGACGTTCGGAACTTGTCCGTGCAATTTATGGAGCTGATAAAGCGGATTCCGGTAAACTGAAAGTTAACGGAAAAGAAGTGAAGATTCATGCTCCGATCGATGCAATGAAGCTTGGTATGGCATATCTTCCAGAAGACAGAAAGAAAGATGGTATCATCGCAGATCTGTCTGTCCGTGAAAATATTATTATCGCACTTCAGGCGAAAAAAGGTATGTTCCATCCAATGAGCAGAAAAGAAATGGATGAAGCAGCAGATAAATATATTAAGATGCTTCAGATTAAGACAGCAAGCCGTGAAACTCCGATCAAGAGTCTGTCAGGTGGTAACCAGCAGAAGGTTATCATTGGTAGATGGCTTCTTACCAATCCGGATTTCCTGATCCTGGATGAACCTACAAGAGGTATTGATATCGGAACCAAGACAGAGATCCAGAAACTGGTACTTGATCTTGCAGATCAGGGAATGGCGGTTGCATTTATTTCTTCAGAAGTAGAAGAAATGCTCCGTACCTGTTCACGTATGGCAGTTATGCGAGACGGTAAGAAGGTTGGAGAAATTTCCGGTGATGAATTATCACAGGAAGGTATCATGAAAGCAATCGCAGGAGGTGAAGAGTAATGAGCACAAATAAATCAACATGGAAAAAGCTTACCTCTATGAGGCTTTTCATGCCACTGGTGTGTCTGCTTGCAATCATTATCGTAGCTACAATTACAATTCCGGGCTTCTTAAGCATGTCTCTTAAGAATGGAGTTCCATACGGATATCCGGTCGATGTGATCAACCGTGCATCCGAGCTGGTTATTTTGTCAGTTGGTATGACACTTGTTACAGCAGCTTCCGGAGGACAGGACATCAGTGTCGGAGCTGTTATGGCAGTCGCAGGAGCCGTATGCTGCCAGATTCTTTCCGGTGGGGAAGTATCTGTAAACTCTCTGTCAGCACCGATTATCGTTGCATTCCTTGCAGCACTGGTTGCTTCAGGAATCTGCGGTGCATTTAACGGATTTCTGGTTGCAAAGCTGAATATTCAGCCGATGGTTGCGACATTGATCCTTTACACAGCAGGACGTGGTATCGCCCAGCTGATCACAGACGGACAGATTACATATATCCGTGTGAAATCTTATCAGGTATTCGGAAGCTATGTCGGAAAATTCCCGATTCCGATGCCAGTTGTAATTGCAATTATCGTAGTTATCATTGCATATGTTATTTTGAAAAAGACAGCTCTTGGACTTTATATCGAGAGCGTTGGTATTAACGGAACCGCATCCAGACTGGTCGGACTTAATTCAACCATGATCAAGTTCCTTACTTACCTGATCTGTGGTGTACTTGCAGGTGTTGCAGGATTTGTGGCTTCCAGCCGTATCTACTCAGCAGATGCCAACAACATTGGTCTGAACCTTGAAATGGATGCCATCCTTGCAGTTGCCCTTGGTGGAAATGCCCTTGGTGGTGGTAAGTTCAGCCTGATGGGATCTGTGATCGGAGCTTATACAATCCAGGCACTTACAACTGTTCTTTACGGATTGAATGTATCAGCCGATCAGCTTCCGGTCTACAAGGCAATCGTTGTTGTAGTCATCGTTGTCCTTCAGAGCCCGGTATTCAAGAAATTTATTGCAGTGCAGAAAGAAAAAAGAACATCAAAGGCTGCAGTGAAAGGAGGAGCTAACTAATGAAAGCAAAAGTATCCGGAACAAAAAAGAAAATTAACGGAACGACATTCCTCCTTATGATTACAATTTTACTGTTTGTTGTAATGTACGCAGCAGGTATGATCGTATTTAACGACAAAGGTTTTGCAAAACCGCAGATGTTCCTGAATCTGTTCATTTCCAATGCAGGTCTTCTGGTTATCGCGATGGGCGAAACGATCGTTATGATCACAGCCGGAATCGATATCTCAGTTGGTTCTGTTACAGCACTTGTATGTATGGTTGCTGCAAACCAGATGGAAAATCACGGCGCAAGCGCTTATACCGCACTTCTTATGGCACTGGTGATCGGACTTCTCTTTGGTCTGGTTCAGGGATTCCTGGTATCTTATCTGGAGATCCAGCCATTCATTGTAACACTGGCAGGTATGTTCTTTGGACGTGGTATGACATCAATCATCAGTACAGATATGATTTCTATCAAAAATGCAACTTTCATGGCATGGGCTAAATACAAAATTTACATGCCGTTTGGTTCTTACAGTAAGAGGGGAAAATTCCTCCCGGCATATATTTATCCGACAGTTATCATTGCAATCATCGTTCTGATCGTAATCATAATCGTTATGAAGTATACAAAATTCGGACGTTCTGTATATGCGATCGGTGGAAATGAACAGAGTGCACTTATGATGGGACTGAATGTTAAGAGAACAAAAATGGCTGCATACCTTCTGGACGGCTTTCTTGCAGGACTCGGCGGATTCCTTTTCTGTATGAACAGCTGTGCCGGATTCGTAGAACAGGCAAAAGGTCTTGAGATGGATGCGATTTCAGCAGCCGTTATCGGGGGTACACTACTTAGTGGTGGTGTCGGAACTCCATTCGGAACCCTGTTCGGTGTACTGATCAAAGGAACGATTTCCAGTCTGATCACTACACAGGGAACACTTTCAAGCTGGTGGGTACGAATCGTACTTTCCGCACTCCTCTGCTTCTTCATCGTTCTGCAGTCTGTATTTGCAAGCCTGAAGAAGAAAAACTAAAGAAAGAACAGTACTTGAAACATTACAGGCGAAAAGAGAAGACGACGGGTATTGACGGAAACTTTTTAATTGCCTATAATAAAAAAGTAGGATTTAAACACCGGATGTTCATATCGTACATCCGGTGTTCTTTTTGTAAGTATTGAGTATAAAGGGGAAGGAGGAAGATGAGATATGAAAATAGGGATTGCGAATGACCATTCTGCAGTGGATATGAAAAAGCAGGTGGTAGAGTATCTTGTGGAAAAAGGATATGAAGTTGTCAATTACGGAACTGATTCTTATGAGAGCTGTCCTTATCCGAAATATGGGGAAAAGATTGGAAAAGCAGTTGCAGACGGAGAAGTGGATCTCGGAGTTGCAATCTGTGGAACCGGTCTTGGCATTTCCATGGCAGCCAATAAGGTTCACGGTGTCCGCGCAGCGGTGTGTTCTGAACCATATACGGCAAAGATGGCAAGAGAACATAATAATGCAAATGTGATTGCGTTCGGTGCAAGAGTAATTGGAATCGAGATGGCAAAGATGATCCTTGATACATTTCTTGGTGCAGAGTTCCTTGGGGGACGTCACCAGGATCGTGTAGATATGATTATGGCGATCGAAGAAAATCAATAGCGCGGATGAAAAACAACAAGAGCAGATAAAGGCAATGAAAAAGCTTTTATCTGCTCTTGTTGTGTATATGGTGAGCCAAGTACAGATTTGTGCTTGTACAAGAATCTGTATTTGGCGAATGTACATCATCGAGCTGTTAAGCGAGATAGTGTACAAAGTATACGAATCGAGTAGAAGTCAGCCTACTCGATTGTATATGGTGAGTCAAGTGCAGATTGGCGCCTGCACAAGGTTCTGTATTTGGTGAAGGGAAGATGTTACAGAAGTACGGGAACCGAAAAAAAGCTTGTTATACTTGTTTTGGCGGCGTCAAAAAACAATACCATATTATTTGATGTTTTATAAGAAGTGCACAAAGGATGCAAAAAGAAGAATACAAGTTAGGACCTCGATGAAAAACAAATATGTATTCAAGTTGTACACATATAATAAATACAACTTAGCAAAAACATACAAAAGTTGTACGATAATTTGTAACATATTACGGGTTGAAAATCAGGTGTTTCTTAAGGTATATTAGAGGTAAGGAGAGCAGGGGATTTGTACGTAAATCAGGGGGAAAAGAAGAAAAAAGTGAAAGAAACATCAGCAAAATATGAAGGAATTGTAAGATGGATTCGAGAACAGATTGAAGCGGAAGAACTGCAGCCGGGAGAGCGGATAGAGTCGGAATACCAGCTTTGTGACCGTTTTGGGGTAAGCCGTCAGACCGTCAGACATGCGATCGCTGTTCTGGAAAAAGAAGGTATGATCGAGAAACGCCGTGGAAGTGGGACTTATATAAAGGAAAGTGGTATCATCGGGGTCAGACGAAAAAAAACGATGCAGATCGCAGTGATGACAACTTTTGTTCAGGAATATATTTTTTCTGGTATTATTCAGGAAATCGAGAACAAGATGTCACGCGCCGGATATGGAATCCAGATTTCCATCACCAACAATTCTGTAGAAAAAGAACGTTTTATATTGAAAAGCATTCTGGATAAGAAAAGAGTGGATGGAATTATAGCGGAACCGACAAAGAGTGGCCTTCCTAATCCAAATCTCGATCTGTACAGGCAGATCATGGAGCAGGGAATCCCGGTAATCTTTATCAACAG
The DNA here is from genome assembly GCF_027686195.1 of Coprococcus sp. AF102-57. Taxonomy (NCBI): domain Bacteria; kingdom Bacillati; phylum Bacillota; class Clostridia; order Lachnospirales; family Lachnospiraceae; genus Coprococcus; species Coprococcus sp. AF102-57. Next base: position 6,655 of record NZ_JAQCSY010000012.1, read on the forward strand.
CTATTATCCGGAACTGAAAGCGCCGCATGTAAGTCTTGATGACAAGATGGCAGGGAAGATGGCGACGAAATATCTGATCCAGTGCGGACACCGTGAGATCGCAGCGATTTTCAAGGCAGATGACGGGCAGGGACACAGAAGGTATGCCGGTTATATCGAAGCTTTAATGGAAGCAGATATCAGGATCGAAGATAAACGGATTGTCTGGATTGATACCGAAGATGTGCGCAATCGCAATATGCGTGAGGAGAGCAGCTGGATTTTAAGAAGGATTCAGGGATGTACGGCATGTGTATGCTACAACGATGAGGTTGCGAGCAACCTTGCGGCGACATGTCTGGAACAGAAGATCAAAGTGCCGGACAAGATGTCGATCATTGGAATCGATGATTCTGACCTGGCAAATTATTGCGAAGTACCGCTCGCTTCTGTGAAGAATCCGATCCGGGAGCTAGCGAAGAAGGCAGCAGAAGAGATCCTTGATCTTATGCAGGAGAAAGAAGTGCCGGACAGTGTAGAACTGAAACCGGAGATTATCAACCGGAGTTCTGTAAAAATCATCAAATAAAAATATTTATCAAATCAAATATATTTTATGAAAGGAAAGGTAAAGAAAAAATGAGTGATGTAAAAAGTATGATCGAAGCGGGAAAGACTTCTCTTGGAATCGAGTTTGGTTCCACACGAATCAAAGCAGTTCTGGTAGGAGAAGATAATGCACCGATTGCTTCGGGAAGCCATGAATGGGAGAACCGTCTTGACAACGGTGTCTGGACTTACACATTAGAGGATATCTGGACAGGTCTTCAGGACTGCTACAGAGATCTTGCCGTAGATGTGAAGAAGCAGTATGACGTAGAGCTTACTACTGTCGGAGCACTTGGATTCAGTGCCATGATGCATGGATATATGGTATTTGACAAAGCAGGAGAACAGCTTGTACCGTTCCGTACATGGAGAAATACAATGACAGAGCAGGCAGCAAAAGAACTGACAGAATTATTCCGTTTCAATATGCCACAGAGATGGAGCGGAGCACATCTGTATCAGGCAATCCTGAACAAAGAAGAACATGTAAAGGATATTGATTTTATTACAACGCTTGCAGGTTATGTACACTGGAAACTGACAGGAGAGAAAGTCCTTGGCGTTGGTGACGCATCCGGAATGTTCCCGATCGACAGCACAACACGTAACTGGAATAAAGAGATGCTTGCCAAGTTTGATGAACTGGTTGCACCGAAAGGATATTCTTGGAAAGTAGAAGATATCCTTCCAAAAGTCCTGGTTGCAGGTGAAAAGGCAGGAACACTTACCGAAGAAGGTGCAAAGCTTCTGGACCCAACAGGAAAGCTTCAGGCAGGCATTCCGGTATGCCCTCCGGAAGGTGATGCAGGAACCGGTATGGCAGCTACGAATAGCGTCAGAGTCCGCACCGGTAATGTATCAGCAGGAACCAGTGTATTTGCAATGGTTGTTCTTGAAAAAGCACTTGAGAAAGTACATGAAGAGATCGATATGGTAACAACACCTGCAGGAGATGCTGTGGCAATGGTTCACTGCAACAACTGTACTTCAGATCTGAATGCATGGGTAAATATTTTCAAAGAATTTGCAGAAGCATTCGGTATGAAAGTCGATATGAACGATCTGTTCGGAACTCTTTACAACAAAGCTCTGGAAGGTGATGCAGACTGTGGAGGTCTGATGTCTTATAACTTCTTCGCAGGAGAACCGGTTGTTGGATTTGATGAAGGACGTCCGTTATTTGTTCGTATGCCAGACAGCAAATTCAATCTTGCAAACTTTATGAGAGCAAATTTATATGCATCTTTGGAAGTCCTGAAAGTCGGAATGGACATTCTTCTGAAAGAAGAGAAGGTAGCCGTTGATGAGATCCTCGGACACGGCGGACTCTTTAAGACAAAAGGCGTTGGACAGAGCATCCTGGCGGCAGCACTTGACACACCGGTATCAGTTATGGAAACAGCCGGAGAAGGCGGTGCATGGGGAATCGCACTTCTTGCATCTTACATGAACAACAAGGCAGAAGGCGAGGCTCTGGATGATTATCTGGATGCAAAAGTATTTGCAGGACAGAAGGGTACAAAGATGGATCCGGATCCGAAGGATGTAGAAGGATACAATGCATTTATTGAACGCTTCAAGAAGACGCTTCCGATCATGAAAGCTGCAACAGAGACTATGAAATAGAACCCGAAATATTTTACATAAACACAGGAGGTTAAAGCAATGTTAGAAGAACTGAAAAAAGAGGTTTATGAAGCCAATATGCTTCTGCCTAAGTATGGACTTGTCACATTTACCTGGGGCAATGTCAGCGGAATCGACCGCGAAAGCGGGCTTGTTGTGATCAAACCGAGCGGTGTGGATTATGACAAAATGACAGTAGATGACATGGTTGTTGTAGACCTGGAAGGAAACCGCGTGGAAGGCAACTTAAATCCGTCTTCTGATACGGCAACACATCTGGAACTCTACAAAGCGTTTCCGGATATGGGTGGTATCGTCCATACACATTCCCCATGGGCAACCAGTTGGGCACAGGCAGGAAGAGGAATTCCTTGCTACGGAACCACACATGCCGACTATATGTACGGTGAGATCCCATGTGTCCGCAATCTGACAAAAGAAGAAATCGACGAAGCATATGAGAAGAATACAGGAGTTCTCATTGTGGAACATTTCAAAGGTACAGAATACATGGCAATGCCTGCAGTACTCTGCAAAAACCACGGACCATTCACCTGGGGAACCGATCCACACAATGCAGTACATAATGCAGTCGTACTCGAAGAAGTAGCCAAAATGGCAGCTCGCTGCGAAATGATCAATCCAGACGTAAAACCTGCCCCACAGGAATTACAGGATAAACACTACTACAGAAAACACGGTAAAGACGCATACTATGGACAAGGCTAAAGCACTTAATGAATGCGAGCCGTAGGCGACACATGAATTTAGTGCGTTGCCTGTTCGGCGCACTTAGCGAGCGGGAGCGTATGCGACTGAGAGCTTAGTAAGACCGAACTTGTGTTGGAGAGATAGAGTAAATCAATCAACAAAGAAATCAAATAAAAAGGAGAATAAAAACATGTTAGTACAGAAAGATTACAAATTTTGGTTTTGCACAGGATCACAGGATTTATACGGAGATGAATGCCTCGCACACGTAGCAGAACATTCACAGATCATCGTAAAAGCCCTCAACGAATCAGGAATTCTTCCATACGAAGTAGTCTGGAAACCAACCCTGATCACGAATGAAGTAATCAGAAGAACCTTCAACGAAGCAAATACAGATGAAAACTGTGCAGGTGTTATTACATGGTGTCATACATTCTCACCGGCAAAATCATGGATCCTCGGATTAAAGGAACTGAGAAAACCATTACTTCACCTTCACACACAGTTCAACCGTGAAATCCCATACGACACCATCGATATGGACTTCATGAATGAGAACCAGGCAGCTCATGGCGACCGTGAATTCGGACATATTTTCACACGCCTTCATAAGAACCGTAAAGTCATCATGGGTTACTGGGAAGACAAAGAAACACAGGAAAGAATCGGTGACTGGATGCGTACAGCAGTTGGTGTCATCGAAAGCAGCCATGTACGTGTTATGCGTGTAGCTGACAACATGAGAAACGTTGCCGTAACAGAAGGTGACAAAGTAGAGGCTCAGATCAAATTCGGATGGGAAGTTGATGCTTACCCGGTAAATGAAGTTGCTGACGCAGTAGCTCAGGTTGGACAGGGTGATGTAAATGCACTTGTTGAAGAATACTATGACAAATATCAGATTCTTCTGGAAGGAAGAGATGAAGCTGAATTCAGAAAACATGTAGCAGTTCAGGCTCAGATCGAACTTGGATTTGAAAGATTCCTTGAAGCAAACAATTATCAGGCAATTGTTACACACTTCGGAGATCTTGGATCACTTCAGCAGCTTCCGGGACTTGCAATGCAGAGACTGATGGAAAAAGGATATGGTTTCGGTGCGGAAGGTGACTGGAAGACAGCAGCTATGGTTCGTGTAATGAAGATCATGACACAGGGCAAGAAAGATGCAAAGGGAACTTCCTTCATGGAAGACTACACATACAACCTTGTACCTGGAAAAGAAGGTATCCTGGAAGCTCATATGCTGGAAGTTTGCCCGACAATCGCAGATGGACCGATCAGCATCAAGTGCCAGCCGCTTAGCATGGGTGACAGAGAAGATCCTACACGTCTTGTATTTACAGCCAAAGAAGGACCGGCTGTCGCAACATCACTTGTTGATCTTGGCGACAGATTCCGCCTGATCATCAACAGTGTAGACTGCAAGAAGACAGAAAAACCGATGCCGAAGCTTCCGGTTGCAACTGCATTCTGGACACCACAGCCAGACCTCAGAACAGGTGCAGAAGCTTGGATCCTGGCAGGTGGAGCTCACCATACAGCATTCTCTTATGACCTGACACCGGAACAGATGGGTGACTGGGCAGAAGAAATGGGAATCGAAGCTGTTTATATCGACAAAAATACAAAGATCAGAGATTTCAAAAATGAATTAAGATGGAATGAAGCTGCGTATAGAAAATAAATAGTAGCAGATGAATTCTAAGAAATAAACAACCGGGCAGAATCACATTTAAAAGTGAACTGCCTGGTTTTTTGCAACGTATAAAGTTCTAGGTAAAAGTAAAAGTTGAAAAACAGAGCAGTAAAAAAGTTAAATTTTACTAAAGTTATTTATTTCTCCGAAATGTGTGCTATAATGAATTAAATAAATTGCAAAGGAAAGTCATCAAGGGAAAATGCATTAAGGCAATATTGAAAGAAAATAAAAAGAAAGAGAAATAATGGGGGAAGGACATGGCGACGATTAAGGACATTGCGGCAAAAGCGGGGGTTTCCATAGCGACAGTATCCAGAGTGTTGAATCATGATGAAACTTTGAATGCGCAGGAAGAGACAAAAAAAAGAATTTTTGAAATTGCAGAGGAATTAGAATACGAAGTACGCGCACAGAAAAAACGCAGGCGAAAACTGAAGATAGGTGTATTTTATTCTTATTCTCCTGAAGAAGAACTTCAGGATCCTTATTATCTTTGTATCAGGCTTGCTATAGAAAAAAAACTGGAAGAAGAAGGATATACAAAGGTGATTGTGAAACTGGATGATTCGCCGGAGATGATCAACGGATTAGATGGTGTAATCTGTACCGGTACATTCACAAAAAAAATGGTAGAAGCAATAGAGATATGGGAATGCCCGGTTATATTTATTGATGCAGATCCAAACCCAAAGAGATTCGATTCAATTGTGGTAGACTATAGACGGGCAGTAGAAGAGATTGTTTCCTATCTGGTAGGGTGTGGACATACGAAAATAGGGATGATCGGCTGTCGAGAAGTTGATAAGGAGGGGGATGAAGTACTGGATACGAGAATACAGCATTTTCAGAACGCTTTGAAAAAACGGGGACTGTATCACCCGGAATATACAAAGTTTGGCGCTTATTATGCAAAATATGGATACAAACTTCTGAAAGAGTTTTACGAGGAAGGGAATCTGCCGACTGCCTTGTTTGTTGCGAATGATTCGATGGCAGCAGGAAGTTATCGGGCTGCATATGAACTTGGACTTAAAATACCGGATGATATCAGTATTATTGGCTTTAATGATATCCCAACTGCGAAATACATGATTCCTCCACTTACTACGGTGAGATTGTACATGGAGTTCATGGGAGAATATGCAGTAAAACTTCTGGAAGAGCGAATTATACATGGAAGAGAGATTTGTGTAAAAGTTTCAATCCCGACTAAACTTTATATACGTGACAGTGTTAAAAAATTTTAATAAGGTAAAAAAGTAAGAGGCTATGGAACGGAGAATGTCCTATAGTCTCTTTATGTATATAGATCGAGTGATGACAGATTGTTTTGTTATGATTTTTTAGCTAAAAATAAAGAGTTAAAATCAATCAAGTAAAAACAGACAACTTTATTTAAAATAAAAATATAGTTTTACCAAGATAAAAATTGTGAAAAGTATATAAAAATATGGTGTAAATAATAGGTAAAATAGAGAAAAAATATTTATAGGGTAAAAAGTATTTACATTTAACCAGTAAAATAGTATAGTGGTTTTACCAAATAAAATAAGTGAATCAAAGGAGGAAATGATTTATGAAGAGGAAAATTGCAGTAATGTGCGTACTTGCACTTACAGGAACAATGATGCTGACTGCTTGTGGAAACAAGAAAGACAGTAATAATGGAAAGACAAGTGACGGAAAGACAGCAATACGTTTTGCAACATGGGATGTAGCTGATGATGTAGATGCTCAGCAGAAACTTGTAGATAAATTTAATGAGGAACATGATGACATTGAAGTAACACTGGAAGCATACGGAAGTGATTTTGATACAAAGATCAGTGCAGGTATGGGATCTGGAGATACACCGGATGTTATGTATATGTGGAACTACCCGGCATATGCAGATGGTCTTGAACCTCTGGATGAGTATATCGACAAAGAAGGCGATGACTATAAGAATGATTTCTACAGCACACTGTGGAATTACAACTCATTAGACGGAACAACATATGGTATTCCAGTGGGATTTACAACACATTCACTTTTCTATAACAAAGACCTTTTTGCACAGGCTGGTGTAGAAGAACCTACAGATGACTGGACATGGTCGGATCTTCAGGCAGCTGCCAAGACAATTGAAGAAAAGACAGGTCAGAAAGGTTTTGCATTCCAGATGAAACCAGATCCGTATGATTTTGAAATGTATCTGTGGAGCAATGGAACTGCTTATTGTGACGAAGACGGACAGATGGCAGGTCAGATTGATTCAAAAGAATCTCAGGAAGTATTTAAAATGTTCCAGGATATGGAAAAAGACGGATATGCAATTGCAACAGAAAAGAACGGAACTGATGAATTCCGTGCCGGTACAGCAGCAATGTATGTATATGGATCATGGTCAATTGCTTCTCTTAATGAGGATGGAATGAATTATGGTGTGGCAAAAATTCCTTCTTTTGACGGAAAGACCTCTGTAAGTATTCTGAGCTCTTCAGGACTTTCTATTTCAAAGGACAGCAAGAATAAAGATGCTGCATGGGAATTTGTAAAATACTGGACAGGCGAAGAATGCAACAAAGCAAGAATCGGTATGGAACTTCCGGTACTTAACAGTGTTGTAGAATCTGAAGGTATCATGGATGAACCAGAATATGCACCATTCTATGAGATGCTTGAGCAGAGTGACGGACATACTCCGGCAAGCTTCCTGATTGAAGACTGGTCAGAAATTTCAGAAAACCTCAGCTTATCATTTGAACAGATTTTCAATCCAAGCTCATACATGGATGTAAAAGATGTTTTAAAAGAGGCAGCAGACGCACAGTAATAGCATACAAACAAACCGGCGCCGGAACAATTTATGATTCCGGCGCCGATAAATAGGAGAGAAGAAAAATGAAGCAGAGAAAATTCCTGAAGACGGCCACACCGTATTTGTTTATTATGCCGTGGATTATCGGGTTCCTTGTATTTACAATCGGTCCCCTGATTCTGTCTTTGATCATGAGCTTTTTTGACTGGCCGCTTACCACAGCACCAACATTCAGGGGACTTGGAAACTATATTGATATGTTTACAAAGGACAAACAGTTCTGGAAATCCCTTATAATCAGTTTGAAATATGCGGCAATTTTTGTACCGCTTAACATGATTATTGCATTGTTCCTTGCAATGCTGATTACACAGCCGGTTAAAGGAGTAAAAGTATTCCGTACAATTTTCTATATTCCGGCAGTTATCTCAGGTGTAGCGGTTTCTATCATCTGGGGATGGATCCTCAACGGAGATTATGGCGTACTGAATTATCTGTTATCTCTTCTGGGAATCAAAGGACCGAAGTGGCTGGTTGATCCGGCATGGGCACTCCTTGCAGTTATAATTGCAAGTGCGTTTGGTGTTGGAACGATGATGCTTATCTTCTACACAGATATCAAAAATATTCCGGTTGATGTATACGAAGCTGCATCTATTGATGGAGCAGGTCCTGCAAGAAAATTTTTCAGTATTACACTTCCGATTATTACACCTACAATTTTATTTAACCTGATTACGTCAATTATCAGTTCTTTCCAACAGGTAACATTGGTTATGCTTCTTACCGGAGGCGGACCGCTTAAATCTACCTACTTCTATGGACTGTATACATACAATAACGCATTCAAACATCACAAACTTGGATATGCCAGTGCAAACGCATGGGTAATGTTTATCATCATTCTGCTGCTGACTGCCGTGGTATTCAAGTCATCATCCGCATGGGTATTCTATGAGACAGAAGCTAAAAACAGCGGAGCAAAGAAAACAAAAAAGAAAAAAGGGGGTAGAAAGTAATGAAGATGTCTAAAAAATCAAAAATTGTAATTTACATATTACTCGGACTGGTAGCCATTTACTTTCTTGCACCGTTTATTTACATGCTGTTTTCTGCATTTAAGACAGAAGGAGAAGCAATTGCATATCCGCCGAAACTTCTGCCGGCAGAATGGCATTTTGAGAACTTTATTAATGCATGGAAATCACAGCCGTTTGGAACATATCTTTGGAATTCAATCCTTGTAACAGTTCTGACAACAGTCGGACAGGTTCTTTCATGTTCACTGGTTGCTTATGGATTTGCAAGATTTAACTTTAAAGGAAAAAATATCCTCTTTATGATCCTGCTTTCAACAATGATGATTCCATGGGATGTTACCATGATTCCGCAGTACATGGAATTCAACTTATTCGGATGGATCAATACACTGAAGCCGCTGATCGTGCCGGCATGGTTCGGATCTGCCTATTATGTATTCCTGATGAGACAGTTCCTTATGGGAATCCCGAAGGATTTTGAGGAAGCAGCACGAATTGACGGCGCAAATCAGTTCCAGATTTACTGGAAGATTTTCATGCCGATCATGAAACCTTCATTGATTCTTGTCGGTGTACTTAATATGCTGACTGTATGGAATGACTATCTTGGACCACTCATTTTCTTACAGGACAGAAGCAAATATACATTGGCACTTGGACTTGCTTCATTTAAAGGAGTTCACAGTACACAGATTATTCCGATGCTCTGTATTACGATTATTATGATTATTCCGCCGATCATTATTTTCATTATCGCGCAGAAATATATTGTTGAAGGAACCAGTGGTTCTATCAAATAGACAGGCGTATGGAGCGGTCAGGCAGACTGTATCTGTCTGACCGCTGTTGCTGTCTTATATGGGATACCACTTGAGAGGAGAAAATTATGGCAAGAAAAAAAGTAAAAAGATGGGAAGACCATCGGATTACCGGAATTGGGAGAAGAGAAGCACGAACGGCTTTTTATAAAGATTCGCAAAAGAAAATCAGTTTAAATGGAGAATGGGATTTTAAATATGTTGATGCACCGGAATTATCGCCGGAAGGATTTGAACAGTCGGGGGCATGTGAAGGATGGGATAAGATTGATGTTCCGTCCGTATGGCAACTTAGAGGGTATGACAAGATGCATTACACAGATGTGTTATATCCATTTCCGGTAAACCCACCGCATGTACCAGATGAAAATCCAACTGGAATTTATAAAAAGACAGTTGTATTAGATGAACAGTGGATGGAAAAAGACACGGTTCTGAAATTCCATGGTGTTGACAGTGCATTTGATGTATGGGTAAATGGAAAACATGTTGGATTTGGAAAAGTCAGCAGACTGCCTTCAGAATTTGACATTACCGGGTTTGTAAAAACAGGTGAAAATGACATTACCGTTCGTGTATACAAGTGGTCAGACGGTACTTATCTGGAAGATCAGGATATGTGGTGGTTATCAGGAATCTACAGGGATGTAGAACTGATCAATGAGGAAAAGAATGCAGTTCTGGATCTTCGTGTAAATGGAACACTGGATGACAGCTACAAAAATGGTTTTTTTACAGCTGGAATTACAATGAAACAGGCTGGTACAAATCTTGGCTGGAAGCTTTCTTATAAAGGAAAGACTGTTCTTGAAGGTGAACTTGTTTCGGAAGGAAAAGATATATGTATTGAGGCTGAGATCCCGGAAGTTCATACATGGACAGCCGAGACACCTGAGTTATATGAATTTACAGTAATGACAGAAAATCAGGAAGTAACAGTCAGATGTGGATTCCGCAAAATCGAGATCAAAGATAAGAACTTCCGTGTCAATAATCAGGTAATCCTTCTGAACGGAATCAATCATCATGATTATAATCCGAGAGAAGGAAGAAGAGTGACAAGAGAGCAGATGGAATCAGATATTCGTCTGATGAAACAGTACAATATCAATGCTGTTCGTTGCTCGCATTATCCGGCAAATGAATATTTTTATGATCTGTGTGACGAATATGGACTTTATGTGATCAATGAAGCAGACCTGGAATGCCATGGATTTGAATGGGTAGAAAATTACACATGGATCACAGATGATGAGACCTGGAAAGATGCTTACGTAGACCGTAGTGTCCGTATGGTAAAGAGAGATAGAAATCATCCATCGATTATTATGTGGTCTATGGGAAATGAATCCGCATTCGGATGCAATTTCCGCAGTGCAGCAGAAGCAATTCGTGAGTTGGATGATACCAGACTGGTTCATTACGAGGGAGATTTTGAGGCAGAAGTGACAGACGTATATTCTACGATGTATACTAGACTGAAAGGTCTCAAAGAGATTGCAGAATATCAGATCAAAGGGGATAAGCCACACGTAATGTGTGAATATGGACATGCGATGGGAAATGGTCCTGGAGGATTAAAGGCATACCAGGATATGTATCGCAAGTACAAACGTCTTCAGGGTGGATTTCTCTGGGAGTGGTATGATCATGGAATTTACACTGAAGAAAAGGATAAGAAATATTATAAATATGGTGGAAATTATGGAGATTTTCCAACAAACGGGAACTTCTGCATCGATGGGATTCTGATGCCGGACAGAACACCGTCTCCGGGAATGGAAGAATACAAACAGATCATTGCACCAGTAGAAATTACAGCTGTTGAAGGAAGCATGAACAAGCTTCAGATCCGGAATTATTATGATTTCCTGAATCTGGATACGACAACACTTTATTGGGAAGTAAAAGCGGAAGATCAGACGATACAGGACGGAATCGTTGAAGGACTTTCGGTTGCTCCGCATGAAGGCAAGATCATTGCCCTACCAATTACAGCATTTGAATTACAGGAAAATACAGACTATTATCTGAATCTGACTGTATGTCAGAAAGAAGAAAGAAACTATGCACCAGCAGGGTATGAAATCAAGAAAGTCCAGATTCCGATGCAGATCCGAAAAGATGGATTTTCGGTAAGAGAAACAGCTGATAAGCTTCAGGTAACAGAAGGACAGGGGGGTCTTACTGTAGAAAACAGCCGTGTGACAGCAAAATTCAGTACTGTATTTGGAAAATTGATTTCTTTTGGAAAAGATGGAAAAGAGTATCTGACTGAAGGACCAAGAATGAATGTATACCGTGCAACAATCGATAACGATATGTACAAGAAAGAGGACTGGATGAATAAATATTTTATTCAGAAACCGGTAGAAGAGACAGAATATGTCAGCTGTCTGAAAGAAGACGATAAGGTGATCGTCCAGATCGGAACATTCTTCAGTTGCTATAACCAGTCCTGGGGATTTGAATGTGATTACACTTATACGGTTTATTCTTGTGGACAGATGAAGGTGGAAATTCAGGGAAAAGCTGTTCAGAGAGGAAAACTGGAACCAGCGTTCTTACCACGTATCGGAGTCATTATGAAAGGAAATAAAAACTTTCAGAAGGCGATGTGGTATGGTATGGGACCTGGTGAGAGTTATGTAGACAGTAAGGCTGCATCTATTATGGGAATTTACGAAAATACAGTTGACGGAATGATGACAGATTATGTATTCCCACAGGAAAACGGACATCATGAACAGGTGAAATGGTTCCGTATTGGAGATGGAAAAGATGGTCTGTTATGCAAGATGGAGGAGAAGCTTGGTCTGAACCTTGCTAATTATACCGATGAAAGTCTGGAAAAAGCACAGCATCCATTTGAAATTGAAAAAGCGGATGATGTGATTATCCATCTGGATTATCGCCAGTCAGGACTTGGAAGCAACAGCTGTGGAGAAGAACAGTTGGAAGAAAATAAAGTAAAACTTCAGGATTTTGCAATGGCATTTACTGTGCAGGCAGCAGAATGCGGAACCGAAATCCGGGAAGCAAGAAAACAGTACATCGATTAAGAATAAAGGAGACAATCATATATGAGCAGAGAAATGTTTTCAGAAAATCTGAGAAACAGATTACATAGCGATGAATGGCTCATCTGGCAGGATCAGTATGAGGCAAAAGAGAATCTCAAATATGAGAGTTTGTTTGCTCTTTCCAATGGCTACCTCGGAATCCGGGGAAGTCATGAGGAAGGAACAAAGATTACACTTCCATATCTTTATATCAATGGAGTGTTTGACAAGTCAGAGACATTTATGCGTGAACTTTCCACACTTCCGAACTGGCTTGGAATCAGACTTTATGTAGAAAAAGAGTTGATTGGAATTGAAGACTGTGAAATTTTGGAATTTTCAAGAGTGCTTGATATGAAAGGAGCTTTTCTTGGAAAGAGAGTTCGTCTGAAGGACTCAAAAGGAAGAGAGACTTTGATCGAAGGAATCCGGTTTGTGAGCAGAAACAATGTACACAGGATGGGAATCCGGCTTTATGTGACACCGCTCAACTACAGTGGAATCATTGAAGTAGAAAGCATTATTGATGGTACGATCATTAATTTTTATGATGCACCACGCTTTAAGGTAAAACATACTTATATGACAGCGAATGAAAAGCTGGCAGCAGATGGATGTTATGTGGAAGTTGCAACCAGAGAAAATCATCTGCATGTAGGTTGTGGATGCCGTATCGAAGCTTATGCAGATGGAAAACAGATTCTTGGAAACAGAATGATAAGCAGATTTGGTGAGCAGAGTGTGGAATTTGGTGATATCCATGTAGAAGAAGGAAAAGAAGTAGAAATCGTAAAATATGTTTCGATGTATACAGAAAGAGAATGCCCGGCTTATGCTCTTCATACAACAATCGAAAAAGAAATTGAAGGATTTGTTGAAACGGGATTTGATCAGGAACTGAAAGCGCATGAAGATGTTTATAAGAATATGTGGGAAAATGCAGATATTCAGATTACAGGGGATGAAGAATTGAACCGTGCAGTCCGTTTTAACATCTTCCATCTGATGAGTACGGGAAACGAACATGATGACCATGTGAATGTTGGGGCAAAGCTTTTAACAGGAGAAGAATATGGTGGACATGCTTTCTGGGATACCGAACTTTTTATGCTTCCGTTTTTCTCATGGGTATTTCCGAAGACTGCACAGAATCTGGAAAATTACAGATACCATCTTCTGGATGCAGCGCGTGCAAATGCACATAAGAATGGATATAAAGGAGCACAGTATCCGTGGGAGTCAGCAGATGATGGTACAGAGCAGTGTCCGGATTGGACCATTGAGCCGGATGGAACCTGTTATAGATGTTATGTTGCGGTATATGAGCATCATGTAACAGCAGCAGTTGCTTATGGAATCTATAATTATGTTAAGATCACGCAGGATATGGATTTCCTTTACAGCAAAGGAGCGGAGATTCTGACAGAGACAGCAAGATTTTGGGCAAGCCGCTGTGAGTACAACAAAGAGCAGGATCGTTATGAAATCAATCAGGTAACGGGACCGGATGAATGGCATGAACCGGTTAATAATAACCTCTATACCAATTATCTGGCGAGATGGAATCTCGGATATGTTCTGTCACTGCTTGCATCAATCAAGAAAGAGAATCAGGAAGCGTATGATATCCTGATCGAAAAGACAGGACTTACAGAGGCGGAAACTGCACACTGGAAAGAAGTGCAGGAAAAGATGTATCTGCCAAGAAAAGAAGGCACAAGACTTCTGGAACAGTTTGAAGGATATTTCGAGCTTGATAATGTAACAATCGAAAAATATGATGAGAATGACTGGCCAGTACGTCCGGATGCACTTAAGACAAAAAGAGCAAGAGAGACACAGATCAATAAGCAGGCAGATGTTGTTATGCTGTTACACCTTATGGGAAATGAATTTGATGAAGAAACGATTAAAGAAAACTACGCTTATTACGAAAAGCGTACACTTCATGGTTCTTCATTGAGTCCGAGTATTTTCTCTGTTATGGGGCTTAAAGTAGGGGATGATTCAAAAGCATATCGGTATCTTCGCCGCGCAGCCTTTATTGACCTGTTGAATATGCAGGGAAATACAAGAGAAGGAATCCATGCGGCAAATACTGGTGGAGTATGGCAGACAATTGTATTTGGGTTTGCAGGTGTAGCGCAAAGAGAAGATGGTATGTTGAAAGTTCATCCGAATATGCCAAAGGAATGGCAGGGATTAACATTCCGTCTGCATTATAGAGGGGCATGGCTTGAAATTACAGCAGATGGAAGTAATCAGGCAAAGGTCATTCGTCTTGCAGGAGAACCTGTAGAAGCTGAAATAAATGGAAAAGTAACAACAATCTAAAAAAGAGACGGGAGGATATATGATGAAAAAATGGCTGGCAATCGGAGGACTTATACTGGTTACGGTCATATGGGGAGGCGGCTTTGTCGCAAGTGATATGGCACTGGGAAGCATGAAGCCTTTCCAGATTATGATGGTAAGATTTTTGTTGGCATCTGTGCTGATGGGGATGATCAGCATGGGACAGCATAAAAAAGAAGGGAAACTTGAGAATCGTGCAGGTGCAATAAAAGCAGGTATTCTGATGGGAATTGCACTTTTTGCAGGATTTGCACTTCAGATTATCGGTCTGCAATATACAACACCTTCCAAAAATGCATTCCTTACAGCACTGAATGTAGTTATAGTGCCGTTCATTGCATTTATAATTTTGAAGAAGAAAGTAGGCATGAAAGGAATCATTGGAGCAATCATGTCCGTTATTGGAGTAGCACTGCTTTCTTTGAATGGAAATCTTACACTGAGTCTGGGAGATGGTCTTACACTTCTCTGTGCGGTAGGATTTGCGTTCCAAATCTTTTTTACCGGAGAATTTGTGAAAAAATATCCGGCATCTGTACTGAACATGGTGCAGATGATCACAGCATTTGTATTATCGGCAGTCAGTCTTGTGATTTTTGGAGAGAACGATTTTCAGGTTACAACACAGGGATGGTTAAGTGTTTTGTATCTGGGAGTAATCAGTACGACTGTATGTTATCTGCTCCAGACCGCATGCCAGAAGTATGTAGATGAGACAAAAGCAGCGATTGTACTTTCAATGGAATCTGTATTTGGAACGATTTTTTCTATCATCATTCTGCATGAAGTGATTACACTTCGCATGGTGATCGGATGTGCGATCATCCTGGCCGCTGTCATCATTTCTAACTTGTCTGAAACAGAAGGAGAAGCAAAAGATGAAGAAATACAATGCAGTAATTTTTGATTTGGATGGAGTAATCTGTCATACAGATAAATATCATTATCAAGCATGGAAAGCAGTTGCAGATGAACTGGGAATCTATTTTGATGAAGAAATCAATAACCGACTCAGAGGGGTGAGCCGTATGGAAAGTTTTGAAATTATTCTGGAACGCTATGAAGGAGAAATGAGCGAAGAAGAGAAAGAATGCTGGACAACAAAGAAAAATGATATCTATAAAGAACTTTTGAAAAATATGAGTCCTGCAGATCTGTCTGCAGAAGTAAAGGAAACATTGGATGATCTTCGTGCGAATGGACATAAACTGGCGATTGGATCATCCAGTAAAAACGCAAGATTTATTCTCGGGCAGTTGGGACTTGGAGAGTATTTCGATGCAATTTCAGACGGAAATAATATTTCAAAATCAAAGCCGGATCCGGAAGTATTTGTGAAAGCAGCAGAGTATGTAGACGAACAGGCTGATAAGTGTTTGGTTGTAGAAGATGCAAAAGCAGGACTGCAGGCAGCAATCGCAGGGGGAATGGATTGTGCTGCTATCGGGGATGCAGTTGCAAGCGGACTTGGAACCTATAATCTGTCTGCATTTGCAGATCTTTTGAAAGTTACGGCTAAGTAAGAAAGAAGATGACTAGAATGAATGAAAAATTTTTAAATAACCTTCTTAACAGTATTTCGGTATCGGGTTATGAGGAGCAGGTGCAGGATATTGTAACAGAAGAAATGAAAGAATATACAGATGAGATTCGCCGTGATGAGATGCAAAATCTGACATGTATTCTGAATCCGGAAAACGATGTACGTATCATGCTTTCGGCACATGCAGATGAAATCGGACTTATGATTTCGAACATCCGGGAAGATGGAAGACTGCAGGTGATTGACCGAGGCGGAATTGTTCCGGCAACTTATCCGGGACGTCAGGTGCGTATCAAGACAAAAAACGGAGAGGTTTACGGTGTTGTCGAAGCATATCGTGATTTGTTCAAAGAAGAAAATCTGGGAACAAAACATTTTCTGATCGATATTGGGGCGAAAGATAGAGAAGATGCTTTAAAGAATGTAAGTCTGGGAGATCCGATTGTTCCGGATACACATATTCGTAAGATGAAAAATGGTAAATTTACAGCCAGAGCATTGGATGACAGACTTGGTGTTTATATCATTATGGAAGCAATCAAGAGAGCGAAAGAGCTTGGATGTAAAGTTGGTGTCTATGGAGCTTCTACAACTGGAGAGGAGACAACGAAAACCGGAGCTTTCTGGACAAGTACACGGATTAATCCGACACTTGCGATTGTTGTGGATGTGACTTACACAAGCGACTGCAGTGGAATGAATCCGGCTGAGATGGGAACGGTTCTTCTGGGGGGTGGACCGGTTCTTTGCAACAGTCCGATCGTGGTAAAAACTTTAAATGCCAAAATGGAAGAATGTGCAAAAAAAGTAGGAATTCCAGTTCAGAGAGAAGCTGCAAGCAGGCTTAGTTATACGGATGGAGATAAGATTCATTTTTCAAATCAGGGCGTACCGATGGTATTGGTATCAATCCCGCTTCGTTATATGCACATGCCTGCAGAGGTAGCAGATGAAAAAGATGTGGAAGGTTGTGTGGAATTGATAGCACAGTTTCTTGCAAACTATAATGCGTAGAAAATAAAAAACGGTATTTACTCGTGAAGATGAGTAAATACCGTTTTTTGTATTCTGTCCTGTGAATGAATCGAACGCACATCCACTGGGACAGGATTTAGAAAAATACATTTCCCCCAACGTTGATCCCGGACATTCCGGTACTTGCGCTTCGGAACTGGTAACATCCGCTTACGGATGCAAGACGTGATCCGCCGAGCGCTTCCTGAGCGACCTGATAGCATAAGGATACAGGTCCGCTTTGCAAGACGCGGCTTAAGCTTCCGTCCCAGGTTGGAGCAAACTGACCGCTCTGGTAGACGACACCGCTGATCGTATTCGGATACAGCGGACTCTCTACACGGTTCATGATGACTGTAGCAACGGCAAGAATACCGTTATAATTGTAACCGCCGGCTTCACACTGCAGAATTGCAGCAAAGAGAACCAGATCTGTGGTCTCGGCAGGAGTATTCGGAACTGTAATCGTCGTATTGCCGCCGGAACTACCAGAATCCGTGTTCCCGGAGCTGCTTGAAGTATTATTGGCAGCAGTCTGTGCAGCTTCTGCCTGTCGTTGTTGTTCTGCAGCTTCTTCTTCCTGCTTTTTCTTAAGTGCGGCAGCAGCGGCTGCCTGTGCTTCTTTTGCTTTTGCCAGTGCTTCGGATGAAGCCTGAAGTTCACCGGAAGTAGAGGAAATCTTATCATTCAGTTCCTGTTCCTGTTGGTCGAGATTTGTTTTCATCTCTGCCAGAGAAGCCTGCTCTGCTTTCAGATCAGAGTCCTTTTTAGCGACAAGCTCGTGAACCTTCTGTAATTCATCCAGCATATTTCTGTCGTATTCTGTAATGTTCTTGACAAATTCTGCTTTGTTTAAGAAATCTCCCATGCTTTCAGAAGAAAAGATGATCTGTAAGAGTGACGTATTTCCTGTTTCGTACATATATTTGATTCTTTTCTTCATAGCATCATACTGTAACTGCTCGTCCAGTTTTGCGGCGGCAAGATCCAGTTCTGCTTTCTGTACGGAAGCATCCGTATCCTCAATTTTTGATGCAAGATCTGTGATCTCAGCGCTGAGACTTGTGAGGTCCTGATTCAGAGAGTCGAGCTGGTTCTGAAGACCGTTTGTCTGCTTTTCGAGAGAGTCTACAGTGTCATCGGCGTAAGCTTTTGTAAACGGGGAACAGACCAGGGCAGCGGTAAGGAGTGCGATGGTTGTCCTTGAAAATGCTTTTAACCTTTTCTTCATAATTCTTCCTTTCTTCAAAATTGAGCCTTTATCAGTATACTACAAAATGCCTGAATCCGCAAATTTTGTTATACATGCACGGGGAATCGTGTTATACTAAGATTTGAAATGTATTTTTAGCTTTACCATAAATGAGGGAATTATTCATGAAAAAGATAAAAATGATAGGGCTTGATCTGGATGGTACTTTACTGAATGATAAGAAAGAACTGACCAGTCATACAAGAGAAATACTTACACGTGCGATCGATCAGGGAGTAACAGTACTGGTTGCAACAGGACGCCCGGTGACAGGGATCCCGGAAGTGCTCCGGAATTTCCCGGGGATGCGGTACGCACTGACATCGAACGGCGGAAGGATCCTGGATTTACAGGAAGACAAAGTACTTTATGCCAATATGCTCTCTTATGAGATGGGAGCAGCGATCCTTAAGATTTTTGGAGATTATGATACGTTCAAGGAGATTTATTTTGATGGAAGAGGTTTCGTGCAGGCAGATGAACTTCTGAAAGTCGGAGAGTATCTGCGGAATCCTGCGATGGCAGATTATATCCGAACCACCCGCAAAGGCATTACGAGTCTCTGGGAGAAGATGGAAGAGATGAATGGGCATGAGATGGATAAGATCCATGCACTTTTTAAGAATCAGGACGAACGGCTGGAAGCAAAGCAGCGGATCATGGAGCTTGGGAATTTAAGCATTAGTGATTCGATGGGAACGAACCTGGAGATCAATGCACCGGGAGTCAACAAAGGCATGGGACTGATCCAGCTCGGCAGGTTTCTTGGAATTGAACGGGAAGAGATCATGGCATGCGGGGATGGCAACAATGACCTGATGATGTTAAAAGAAGTCGGATTTGGTGTTGCGATGGCAAACGGAGCAGATGAAGTAAAAGAGGTGGCAGATTATATCACATTGTCCAATGAGGAGGATGGCGTGGCGGCTGCCATTGAAAAATTTGTATTGAATCCCGAGAGGGGATAGAAAGAGGGAAAAATGTTAGATATTTTAATTGCTGTCATTCTGGGTATCGTGGAAGGTATCACAGAATGGCTTCCAATCAGTAGTACAGGGCATATGATTCTGGTAGAGCAGTTCTTACATATGAGTACAAGTCATGAATTCAACAGTATGTTCCGTGTTGTGATCCAGCTCGGTGCAATTATGGCGGTCGTTGTTCTGTATTTCAATAAGCTGAATCCGTTTTCAAAGAGAAAATCAGCGAAGCAGAAGAGAAATACAATCAACCTGTGGTGCAAAATCGTTGTGGCTTGTCTGCCGGCAGCTGTGATCGGGCTGTTATTTGATGATATCCTTGACAAGTATCTTTACAATTATGTAGTTGTTGCACTGATGCTGATCATTTATGGTATCTTCTTCATTCTGATCGAGAAAAAGAATGAACACACCAGACCGCAGGTTACAAAGCTGACCGAGCTTACCTATCAGATGGCACTGATCATCGGAGGCTTCCAGGTTCTGGCACTGATCCCGGGTACTTCACGTTCAGGAGCAACCATCCTTGGAGCACTGCTCATCGGAACTTCCCGCTATGTGGCAACAGAATTTACCTTCTACCTTGCGATCCCGGTTATGTTCGGAGCAAGTATCTTAAAGGTTATCAAATTCGGATTCCATTATACCACGATCGAAGTAGTCATTCTGCTTGTAGGATGCCTGGTAGCGTTCTTCGTATCCGTATTTGCGATCAAGTTTTTGATGGGATATATCAAGAAGCATGACTTTAAGGCATTCGGTTATTACCGTATCGTACTTGGAGTTCTGGTACTTCTTTATTTCCTGATCTTTGGCTAAAAGAGAATAATCACGAAAAAAAGTGGGAATTTATGCAAAAAAATGTATAAAAACCCACTTTGTTTTTTCTTTATAACATGATAGAATAGGGGAAATGGATAAAATTTGGAGGTTGGTATTATGAAAATGAAAAAAGTAATCAGTGTTGTACTTGCATGTGCATGCGTATTCAGTTTTGCAGCTTGTGGATCAAAGAGTGATTCATCAAAGAGTGACTCTGCAAAATCAGACAAGAAAGAAAAGCTTGTTATGGCTACAAACGCAGAATTCCCACCATTTGAATACTATGACGGAGATGAAGTTGTCGGAATCGATGCAGAATTCGCAGCAGCGATTGCTGACAAACTTGGAATGGATCTGAAGATTGAAGATATGGCATTTGATTCTATTATCCCGGCCGTTCAGAGTGGGAAAGCAGATATCGGAGCAGCAGGTATGACTGTAACAGAAGACCGTGCTACACAGGTTGATTTCTCTGACAGCTATTACACAGGAGTTCAGGTTATCATTGTAACAGATGACAGTGATATTACAGAACCGGATGATCTGAAAGGAAAGAAGATTGGTGTTCAGCAGGGAACAACAGGGGATATTTATTCTACAGATGATTTCGGTGATGATAATGTAGAGCGTTTCAACAAAGGTATGGAAGCTGTACAGGCTCTGCAGCAGGGCAAGATCGATGCAGTGATCATTGATAACCAGCCGGCTAAGACATTCGTAGAAGAAAATGAAGGTCTGAAGATCCTGGAGACTTCTTATGTAGAAGAAGACTATGCACTGGCAATCAAAAAAGGTAATGATGATCTGGTTAAGAAAGTCAATGATGCAATCAAAGAGTTAAAAGAAGATGGAACATTTGATAAAATCGTTGCAAAATATATTACAGACTAATCGTGTACAGACTGGTGGTGTCTTATGAGTGATTTTAAAGCAAGATTTATAATGAATTTTATAAAAGATGACAGATGGCACTACATTGCAGACGGACTTAAGGTTACATTAATTGTAACCTTTTGTGCTGTCCTGATCGGTGTAGTTCTCGGATTCCTTCTGGCAATTGTCCGTTCCACATACGATAAGACCGGCAAGCTGAAGCTCCTGAATCTGATCTGCCAGATTTACATCACGGTCATCCGTGGTACACCGGTTGTTGTACAGCTGCTTATCATTTACTTTGTAATTTTTGCAAGTGTGGATGTCAGTAAGACGATCGTAGCGATTCTGGCATTTGGTATGAACTCCAGTGCTTATGTTGCTGAGATTTTCCGTTCCGGTATTATGGCAGTTGATAACGGACAGTTTGAGGCAGGACGAAGCCTTGGATTTAATTATCGTCAGACAATGATCTATATTATCATGCCGCAGGCGTTTAAAAATGTCCTTCCGGCACTTGGAAACGAATTTATCGTTCTCTTAAAAGAGACTTCTGTTGCCGGATATATTGCCCTTCAGGATCTGACAAAGGGCGGAGATATCATCCGAAGCAGAACCTACGATGCGCTTATGCCACTGATGGCAGTTGCGATCATTTACCTGGTTATGGTTATGATCTTCAGTAAACTGGTAAGTATGCTGGAAAGGAGGTTAAGGAACAGTGACCACTAATGGAGATGTATTGATCCGTGTAGAAAATCTGCAGAAAGCATTTGGCGATTTTCATGCACTGAATGGAATTACAGAAGAGATCCACAAAGGAGAAGTTGTGGTAATCATCGGACCGTCAGGATCCGGAAAATCTACATTCCTCCGTTCCCTGAACCTTCTGGAGGTGCCGACCGGAGGTCATATTTATTTTGAAGGTGTGGACATTACAGATGCAAAGGTAGATATCGACAAACACCGTCAGAAGATGGGAATGGTGTTCCAGCACTTTAATCTTTTCCCACATAAGACGATTCTTGAAAATATCACACTGGCTCCGATTAAGCTCCTGAAAAAGGATAAAGCAGAGGCAGAAAAAGAAGCAAGAGTACTTCTTAAGAGGGTTGGACTGGAAGAGAAGGCAGATTCTTATCCGTCACAGCTTTCCGGTGGACAGAAGCAGCGGATCGCGATCGTGCGTTCCCTTGCCATGAACCCGGATGTAATACTCTTTGATGAACCGACATCCGCACTGGATCCGGAGATGGTTGGAGAAGTACTGGAGCTGATGAAACAGCTTGCCCAGGAAGGCATGACCATGGTTGTTGTTACACATGAAATGGGATTTGCAAGAGAGGTTGCTGACCGTGTCATGTTTGTGGATGAAGGAAGAGTAAAAGAGCAGGGAACTCCGGAAGAGTTCTTTGCAAATCCTAAGGATGAGCGTTTAAAGGAATTCCTGTCAAAGGTTCTGTAAAAATAAAGAAATATAAAAGAAAAAAGTTCTGTTTTCTTAAGAGACAGAACTTTTTTCTTTAAGAATTGTGAAAGACTATTGCTATTTTTTTATTTATGTATAGTATAGATTGTATGAAGAAAATAAAAACTATAATTCCACTTATTATTACATTTTGTATGAATGCTGTGGTATACTGGGGAGTGCCGCTATTACGGACGGGAATCAAGACTCATAATCTTTCTGGTCCGGCGGATGAAGTGATTCCTTTTATGCCACAGTTTATTATTATTTATTTTGGCTGTTATCTTTTCTGGGTAGTGAACTATTTCATGGCATCGATGCGGGAGGAGAAAGTGAAATACCGGTTTTTTACTGCGGATTTTTATGCGCGGCTGGTATGTATGCTGTGCTTTATTTTTTATCCGACCACGAATACGAGACCGGTTCTGACAGGGACGGATATCTGGACGCAGGCAGTACGGTTTCTGTATACGGTTGATAAGCCGATCAACCTGTTTCCGTCCATTCACTGCATGGCAAGCTGGTTCAGCTATATTGCGGTCAGGAAGAATCGGAAGATTCCCAACTGGTATAAAGCTTTTTCAGTCCTGATGACGGTACTGGTTGTGATTTCGACACTGGCGCTTAGGCAGCATGTATGGCAGGATGCAGTAGCAGGAATTCTTCTTGCAGAAGTAACCTGGCAGATCAGCAGACGGACAAATGGATGGCAGATCTATCGGCGTCTGACAGAAAAAATAGCAAATAAACTTGGAAACTGGACAGGAATGAAGAGAGATGGAAAATAAAAAGAAGACGATCTTCAATGTCATATTTTTGCTGGTGGTATTTGCCGGTACAATGTATGGCGTATTTCATGGGGAAGATATTGGTGAGATTGTGAAGATCCTGGGGCAGGTCAATGTATTATGGCTGATTCCGGGAGTGATCTGTGTTGTGGTTTTTATCTGGGGAGAATCGATCATTATCTATTATATGATGCGGACACTGAAAATCCGGCTGAAAAAATGGACATGTTTTTTGTTTTCATCGGTTGGATTCTTCTTCAGCTGTATCACACCTTCGGCATCTGGAGGACAGCCGGCACAGATTTATTATATGAAAAAAGAAAAGATACCAATACCGGTTTCAACGCTGGTGCTGATGATCGTTACGATCACTTATAAACTGGTACTGGTGGTTGTCGGATTGTGGCTGGTACTGTTCGGACAGGGATTTATCCATAAGTATCTCTGGAGTATCCGGCATATCTTTTATCTGGGGACAGCTCTGAACGTTTTCTGCGTGACGGCGATGCTGGTGCTGGTGTTTCATCCGCGGCTTGCAAGAGAAATCCTGGTAAGAGGAATGGCACTGCTTGAAAAGCTGCACTTTCTACGCCATAAGGAAGCGCGTATTGAAAAGCTGAATGCATCAATGGACCAGTACCGGGATACAGCAGTTTTTCTGAAGGAGCACAAGCAGGTAATCGTGAATGTATTTGCAATCACCATGTTCCAGCGGTTTGCGCTGTTTACGGCTACATGGTTTGTATATAAGGCATTTGGACTTGGTGGTGCAAAAGCAGTCGCAGTCATTACACTGCAGGCGGTCATTGCGGTATCGGTAGATATGCTTCCTCTGCCGGGAGGTATGGGAATCAGTGAAAAATTATTTACCATGATTTTTATTCCGGTATTCGGAAAACGGCTTCTTTTGCCGGGAATGATCCTGAGCCGTGGGCTTGGATATTATACAGAACTGGGGCTGAGCGCCCTGCTTACGATCGTAGCAAACTTTACAATTGGAAGAAAGAGGGAGATAGAATGTTAGGGGTTTATGATTATACGGTAGTACTTACATATGTCAGCTTGATGGTATCGGTCGGAGGAATGATGTTTGCAGTGAACGGGCATCTGCACCTGGGTGTCATGTGTCTTGCAATCTCCGGGCTTTGTGATATGTTCGATGGAAAGATCGCACGGACGAAAAAGAACCGGACAGAGGTGGAAAAGCGTTTTGGGATCCAGATTGATTCTTTAAGTGATATCGTCTGCTTCGGAGCTTCACCGGCTGTTCTTTGTTACTGCTTTGGAATGCGTGGAGTGATCGGTGTGGCAATCCTGATGTTCTATGTGCTTGCAGGTCTGATCCGCCTTGCATGGTTCAATGTAATGGAAGAACAGCGGCAGGAAGAAACCTCAGAGAAGAGAGAATGCTACCAGGGACTTCCGATCACTTCGATGGCAATCGCACTTCCGCTTGTGGTTGTCTTAAAACCATTTTTAGGTTGTGAATTTATGCTTGCGCTTCATGTGGTCATGCTGGTGGTCGGCATTTTGTTTATCACCAATTTCAAACTGAAAAAGCCGAAAAATGTGACCATGGGTGCGATTGTAGCTGTTGTGGCAATGGCAGTGATCGCTATTCTGGTTCGGCACTATATGCGTTATATGAGCATGATGTAATGAAACCAGGTTATGAGCAGGCAGCAAAGTGAAGGGCTGAGATCTGCCTGACAGCTACATTATCAGGCATGGATAAGGCGGACAGGAGGTAGAAAAATGGATTACATGGACAGAGAAGGTCATCGGATAAAAAAGACAACCAGTCAGGATAAGTTTTTAAAATTTGTGTATACCCATACAGCAACCAGAGTACTGATGCGCCCGCTTCTTTTACCGGCAGTATCCAGACTGGGAGGGAAGCTGTTGAATACAAAAGTGTCCGCTGTTTTTGCCGGACTATTTGCCAGAACCCACGGGATCGATCTGAACAAATATGAAAAACAGAAATTTGATTCCTATAATGATTTTTTTACGAGAAAAATAAAAGCGGAAGAGCGTCCGGTTAACAGGGAAGATACCGTACTGATCAGTCCATGTGACGGGAAAGTGAGTGTCTATCCAATTCACGAAAACGGACGATTCTTCATTAAACATACACCATATACAACCCACAGCCTCATTCGCGATGCAAAGCTTGCCAGACATTATATGGGAGGCTGGGCGGTAGTGATCCGTCTTACAGTAGACGATTACCACAGATACTGCTACGTGGCGGATGGAGAAAAGACCTATCAGAGAAGGATTCCGGGAATTTTTCACACTGTAAATCCGATTGCAAATGATATCTGCCCGATCTACAAAATGAACAGCAGAGAATACTGTCTTGTAAAAAATGAAAAACTCGGCACCGTCCTGATGATGGAAGTCGGTGCACTGATGGTCGGAAAGATCCGAAATTATAAAAAAGAACGCTGCCAGGTAAAACGCGGCGAAGAAAAAGGAAGATTTGAATTCGGAGGTTCAACGGTTGTGCTGCTTCTGGAACCAGATAAAGTCTTGCCAGACAGTGATCTGATCCGGAACACGTTGCAGGGAGCAGAAACCATTGTGAAGATGGGAGAACGCATAGGGGGAGTTATATAGGCTTGCTGGTTCAAAAGGGACGCGCAGCTGAATGTTTCCATCTTGCCGGACAGGCTTGAGGCATTAAGGGACTCTAAAATTTTGAAAAGATGCTAAAAACAGGGGAAGAAATCCACAAACTCGCTGTCGCTCAGACAGTGTGGATTTCTTCCCCTAACGCATCTTCTCAAAACCTAAGATTCCCTAAAAGTCTCAAATGCCGTCAAGACGGAAACATTCAGCTGCGCTGTTCGTTTCAGAAAATTATTTAGCTGCAGCGTCCCCATTTTCACTCTACAACAACCCCTGCATCACCGGCAAAGGTGATTCCACAACGTAATCTGCCGCCTTTTTGGCGAGAGGGTGGCCGGTTGCCATGACATACGCTGTTCCCGCAGCTTTCAGCATCTCGATATCATTTTGCTGGTCTCCGAAGCAGATGCATTCCTCTTTTTTGATCCCGAATTTTTCCATTAGAACTTTCAGTGCCGTTCCTTTATTTGCATTTGGCGCAATAAAATCAATCCAGTGATCCGCAGAAGTTACAACGCGGATTTCATCCCCGATCCTTTTGTGGAAGAAGGGTTCCAGATTCTTTGTGCCACCAAAATCACAGATGGCTGCTTTGATGATCGGTTCTTTGATCGCATACAGATCCGGCACGTAGGTAACGATGTTATGCATATCATTTTCCATATAATCAATGAAACGTTCATCGGTTGAGTCGCTGTAATAAGTATCTTTTACAGAAAGGATACAGTGTCCGGTGTGATAGATCTTCCGGTATTCCATCAGGGCATCCAGAATATGCCGGATGGTTTTGGATGGAGTCAGACCGGTGGCGAGTACCTCTTCTTTATAGACGCACATGGAACCATTTTCAGCGATATATGGAATGTCGAAGCCGAGAGGAGCGAAAAGTCTGCGGATATTGGCATATTGGCGTCCGCTTGCAGCAGTGAAGATGATTCCTTTTTCATGAAGTGCTTTAATCGTATCATATATTTCTTTCGGCACAGTCTGCTGATAGTTGTGAAGCAGAGTGCCGTCCAGATCACTTGCAACTAATTTAATCATAAATTTCCTCCTGAGTCAAAATAACGATACGCCGGAAACTATGGCGTAAAACTACATTGACAGTATAGCAAAAATGAGAAGGGCAGGCAATGCAGAGCTGAAAAGAGAAAAAACAAATGCGAAAATTTGAGAAAGCGGATAAGCAGGAGGTGACGAAATGCAGCAAAGCGGAAAAGGTGTAAAACGGACACTGGGACAGAAGACAGAGGATCGACTGATGAAATATATTCTGGATAAACCGGTAAAAATAGGAGAGAGGATACCTACTGAAGGTGAACTGACAGAATTATTTGAAGTTGGACGAAGTACGGTAAGAGAGGCGGTTAAAGGGCTGGTCACAAGAGGCGCTCTGGAAGTGCGCAGAGGAGACGGAACTTATGTCATCAGTACCATTTATATGGAAAATGATGTTCTCGGGTTTGGAAACGTGGAGGACCGTTATCGGCTGGCACTGGATCTGTTTGATGTACGTCTGATGATCGAACCGGAGATTGTAACCTGGGTGTGCAGAAAAGCAACGGATATGATGAGATGGATAGGATTAATGAATAACATTCGAGCCTGTGCCGATGAGATTGTATTGAATGATATTGTGTATTCCTAACGGATACCAACCGAAGAAGAACTGCTGTCAAACCGATGGCAGTTTTTCTTTTTCGGCAAGTATTCAAGAAGTCATTAAGTCGTGAGTATAATCGAAGTGGTAGAAAAGTTATCTCTTATATCGGTTGTAACTTTTTTATGAACTCTATTGACAAGAAAACTTGGTATGCATATAATTAAAATATGCAAAGAAAACTTGTCATGGAGGTGTTTTTATGAAAAAGGACGAAATCTTAAATGCAAGCAGAAAAGAACATCGCAATAAGGACTTGGCTGAAATGGAAGTGGTATATCAAGCCGGAAGTCACGCAAGCAGAGTTGGTGCTTTAGTGTGTTGTTTGCTTTCGCTGTTATCTTCTGTGCTTGCTCATACTATGATTTACAGTCCGTGGGTTATATACTTCAGCATTATTGCAACACAATGGTTAGTTCGTTTTATCAAAATGAAGCGAAAGAGCGATTTGGTCTTGACTGTTCTGTTTTTTGTGCTTTCCATTTTGGCATTTGTTGGATTTGTTAGCCATCTTTTAGAGGTGAGAATATGAAAGAACAATTACAACTGAAAAATCACTTAAAGGAAGTTCGCACAGAAGCAAATCTTTCTCAAGCTCAACTTGCAGAAATGGTGGGTGTATCAAGAAACACGATTAGTTCTATTGAAACAGGACAATTTAATCCAACTGCAAAATTGGCTCTAATTCTTTGTATTGCATTGGACAAAAAATTTGAGGAACTATTCTATTTTTAGGAGGTCATTATGGAAAATATTATAATGTTGATTTTGGGAGTGTTCATATCTGTTGTGGGAATTGTAAATATCAAAGGCAATATCAGCACAATTCACTCTTATAACAGGCGAAAAGTAAAGGAAGAAGATATACCAAAGTATGGAAAAACAGTCGGCACAGGAACGCTGATTATAGGAATATCTCTTGTATTAGGTTTTATTGTTTCGTTTTGGAGTGAAATAATTATAGATTATATCATTCTTCCAGCAGTTATTGTCGGATTAGGCTTTATATTGTATGGACAGTTCAAATACAATAAAGGAATTTTTTGAGAATCAGGGAGGTATAAAGATGGAATTGAACACAATATCAGGTCTGGCGATAGCGGGAGTTATCTGCTCCGTTGTCCTCTCGATGGGGGTACCGATTGCTTTGTTCATTGCAGGAAGGGTGAAGCTTAAGGCAAGGATTTCCTCGTTCTTTATCGGAGCAGGAACCTATCTGCTGTTTGCCATGCTGTTGGAGCAGCAGCTGCATGTTCTTGTCATTCAGTTCTGCGGACTGAACGCACAGAGCAGGCCATGGCTTTACTATGTGTACGCGGCTTTGGCTGCAGCGGTTTTTGAAGAGACCGGAAGACTGATTGCCATGAAGTTCTGGATGAAGAAATGGCTGGATTTTCCAAATGCACTGATGTATGGAATCGGGCATGGCGGTGTGGAGGCCATTCTGATCGGAGGACTCTCCGGAATCAGTAATCTTGTGTCCATGCTGATGATCAACAGCGGAGCCATGCAGAATACGCTGGCGGCACTTCCTGCTGAGTCTGCAAACCAGACCGTGTCACAGCTGTCGGCCCTATGGACAACACCGGCACCACTCTTTTTTGTAAGCGGAATCGAAAGAATCAGTGCCATCATTCTGCATATCGGGTTGTCACTGCTGATCTACCGGGCGGTAAAGGCAGGCAAATGCAGGACAGCGGCTTTTACAGCGGTTCTTGCATATGGGATTCATTTTATCGTGGACTTCTTTGCCGTGGCAGGTCCGGCGCTTCTTCCCATCTATGTGATTGAAATTGGTGTCTTTGTGATGGCAGCCGGAACTCTTGTTATGGCGCTGAAGATGGGAAGGATGGAAGAACTGTGAATTCCAGTTTTCTGCTATCATAAAACAGAATATATCTGACAGAACACACCGTAGAAATACGGTGTTTTTTGTTACCCAAAACTCATAATTCAATACATAACCACAGGTTAGTACAAATAACTTATGTGCTTTTTTGAAAGGCTTAGAAAGGTACCAGCGGTCATGTAAACAAGGTATGGTTTTCTTTCAGCGCGTTTTTTATCAAGGAACTGATAGACAGGTTCGTTTACAGACTTGGAGAAAACTTAGAGGAACTCAAGGAAAACGGATTTTATGAGAAATGCTGCTGTTAAGGCAGGAGCAAAATTCATCGTAAGTCCTGGATTCAATCCTGAAATCGTAAATTATTGTCTGGAAAAAGAAATTCCGATTTTCCCGGGATGTGTGACACCGTCTGAAGTGGAACAGGCAGTAAAAAGAGGACTGAAAGTAGTTAAATTCTTCCCGGCAGAACCTGCAGGTGGAGTGTCTATGATCAAAGCAATGGCAGCACCATATCATCAGCTTCGTTTTATGCCGACCGGTGGAATCGGAACACAGAATCTGAAAGACTATCTGGGCTTTGACAAAATTATCTGCTGCGGCGGAAGCTGGATGGTAAAAGCAGATCTGATCTAAAACGGCGAATTCGAGAAAATCTGTAATCTGACAAAAGAAGCGAAAGAACTGGCAAAGAGCATTCGCCCTTAATGAACTGAGCCCTTTTATCAAGGGGAACACATGACCTCTGAGGAGGTACTAATCTATCCTTTATAATATACAAAAAAGAACAGAAAAGATTTTGGTATCTGAGAATCTTTTCTGTTCTTTTTACTTGGCTTAAAGTGCATTGATGTGGATATGATTAAAACCTCTGGGAGATTTATTGTTTGGTTCAAAATAAGTTTCTGTATCTTTTTCATCACGGAAAATATCAGCAACAGAACCGTCACAAGCAACCAAACGATAACGGTTCCTGTATAGAGTAGGTTTAAGCTTCTGGTTAAAAATCTGCAAAAGTTCCCATAATGCACCATCTTTTAATTTTGTACGTTGGCGATAAAAAGCAGCTTTTGATGGTGTTTCATCGGAGCGTCCGAAAAAATGGTAAAGTTCTTCCCTTAAACAGTCATCTTCCATGGTCAGCAAAAGAAGAAGAAAATCATGGAAGCTAATGTATGAATTTTTTGCAGAATCAATCAGGCTTCTTCAGAAAAACTCACGATCACAGTTGGATATCCGCTCTGTTTTAGTCTTCGTTCCATCATGGCGGCATCATTCAATACATCGAACTGACCGACCAGAACCCGGTCATACTGGCTGCTGTCATCAGTCCGGGCAGGGAAATCCATTTCGGTCAGTTCATTAAGAAGCCGTCTGGCATACGCCGGATTTCGGAATGCACCGACCTGCACACTGTAGGTTACAGATGGAGAAAAATTAGGAAATTCGGAGTCTGTATTTTTATCAGACGGATTCATGTGAGCAGAGTCTGACGTACAAGGAGAATCAGGGACTGAGCCTGAATTTGTCAGGGTACCAACATCTGATTTTGTAGAACCGTCAGCAGGAGAAACGGAAGCAGAAGTATCTGCGTCAGAAGAAGTCCTTCCTGATTCCGATGCGGTCGAACTGTTTCTTGCGCCTTCTGGTTTCCAGAGCCCTTTTTCTTCCAGCGTATCCAGGATTCCATCTGCAATTGCTTGCGCAATATCATTGAAGTTCTTATCGAAAATTGTGTTATCAGAATCGGAATTGATAAAACCGACTTCGACCAGAATCGCCGGCATTTTTGTACGGCGAAGGACAACCAGATTTGGGCGCGCCTTTACTCCGAGATCCTTGAACCCAACTGTCTCCAGCTGTGCATTGATATTTTCCGCCATCTCATATTTGATACCGACAAGATTGTAGATCAGGCTTTCCACACCCATGTACTGATTGGCAAGAGGACTGGAATTACGGTGGATTGATATGAAGAAATCCACACCGGCTTCGTTTGCCTCTGTTGCTTTCTGGAAAGGTGTCTCATAAATATCTGTTGTCCGTGTGTATTCCACATCAATTCCGCTGTTTTGTAAAATTTCTCCGATCGCAAGCACCAGCTTCAGTACATCATCCTTTTCCTGGCGACCATTATACACAGCTCCCGGATCACGTCCTCCGTGACCGGCATCGAGCATGATAGATACAGGCATAGATATACCTCAAAAAATGAACTTTATATAATATATGTCGGATATCCTGAAAAGTGAAAATGAGAAATCGATTAAGAAAAATAAGCTACGTGCTTTGCACTCTAGCAATCCTCAAAAACATTCGTAATCCGCTCATTTTTCTTTGAAAAATGGCTACTTACTCATGTTTTTGGTGGGTCAAGAGGTCAAAAATCCTCTTGCAAGCAAGCATGCATCGGCTTTCTGACCTTTTGACCTTGGTATCCTCATTATATTGCAGAAAAATAAATTGTCAGGTAGGAAATATAATGTTATGATAAGTCTGTAGCGATATGCTACAGGAAAGCAATCATTAGTTTGTTGATTACGTTTCTTGTCTTTCTTGACCGGAAGAACAAGAAAAATATATTCATATATTATAGAATCGGGAGAATCAAAATATGGCAGAAAGATTAGAATTTCGTGAAAAACTTTCAGGGATCCTTACCCTGTGTGAAAGCCAGAATAACATCACAGACAAAGCCACAGTCGAAGCTTACTTCGCAGAAGACAATTTATCAGCAGAACAGATGGAGCTTGTATTTGATTATCTTCTTTCCAAGAAAGTAATCGTAAAAGGCTACGTCAAAGCTGGTGGTTCGATCAAAAATGCAGAAAACACCGAAGGACCGATCCGATATACCCAGGAAGAACAGGATTATTTAAACCTTTACGAGCAGGATCTGAAAGGATTAAGAGATGGGGATCCATTAAAAGAACTCCTACCGGCAATCCTCACCATGGCAAAAGAGATGCACAGGACAGATATCTACATCGGAGATCTCGTCCAGGAAGGCAACATGGGACTCATGCTCGCCATGGAAGACCATGCAGATGATACCGAAGCCCTTTTAAGCATGGCAAAAGAAAGCATGCAGGCACTTCTTGAATCTCAGGAAGAGACTAAAAAACAAGATAACCGCATGGTAGAAAAAGTCAACGACCTTGATGAACAGATCAAAAAACTTTCCGATGAACTCGGCCGAAAAGTCAGCGTAGACGAGCTGGAAGAATTCGCTGGCATCACCGAAGATGAGATCAGCAACATCCTAAAACTAGCCGGTGAAGAACTTCCCCCAGAAGAGAAGTAGAAATATACTGCAGAAAAAAATTATTTTACATAAATACATGTAGTTGATATTACACTATCGTCATACTATAAAAGTACGAAAAGAATATCTGCAACCAACAAACTTCAACAGTCAATAGAACCCACAGCCCGAAGATGGCTGTGGGTTCTGTTTCTCATAAATCATTCCATTCTGTTTTGTCTTGAAAAACCAGAGGGAGAGGTTATTGCAGCCTCTCCCTCGTCCCTTCGCACAATCGAGTAAGCTGACGCCTACTCGATTGGCATACTTTGTACACCATCTCGCTTGACAGATCGATGATGTACATTCGCCAAATGCAGATTCTTGTGCAAGCACAAATCTGCACTTGGCTCATCGTATACACAAAAAAATGGATGCAGGAGAAACTCTCCCACATCCATTTTCTAATTTTGCATTTAAGCCTGCGGTCCAGCAGATACAAGTGCTTTACCAGCAGCATTTCCTTCGTATTTAGCGAAGTTCTTAACGAATCTTGCAGCAAGATCCTTAGCTTTTTCTTCCCATTCAGAAGCATCAGCATATGTGTCGCGAGGATCAAGGATTCCTGAATCAACGCCCGGAAGTTCTGTAGGTACTTCGAAGTTGAAGTAAGGAATTTTCTTGGTCGGTGCATTTAAGATGTCTCCGTTCAGGATTGCATCGATGATACCACGAGTATCTTTGATAGAGATACGTTTTCCTGTTCCGTTCCATCCTGTGTTAACGAGGTAAGCTTTTGCTCCGCTCTTTTCCATCTTCTTAACAAGTTCTTCTGCATATTTTGTCGGATGCAGTTCAAGGAATGCCTGTCCGAAGCAAGCAGAGAATGTTGGTGTCGGTTCTGTGATTCCACGTTCTGTACCGGCAAGCTTAGCTGTGAATCCAGACAGGAAGTAGTACTGTGTCTGTTCCGGCGTCAGTACAGATACCGGTGGAAGTACTCCGAAAGCGTCTGCAGACAGGAAGATTACATTCTTAGCTGCCGGTGCAGAAGAAACCGGACGTACAATATTTTCAATGTGGTTAATCGGATAAGATACACGTGTATTTTCTGTTACACTCTTATCAGCAAAATCAATTTTTCCTTCAGCATCAAGAGTTACGTTCTCAAGAAGAGCGTCACGTCTGATTGCGTTGTAGATATCTGGTTCAGATTCTTTGTCAAGGTTGATAACCTTAGCGTAGCATCCACCTTCAAAGTTGAATACTCCGTTGTCATCCCAGCCGTGTTCGTCATCACCGATGAGGAGACGCTTCGGGTCTGTAGAAAGTGTAGTTTTACCTGTTCCTGAAAGACCGAAGAAGATAGCTGTGTTTTCGCCGTTCAGATCAGTGTTTGCTGAGCAGTGCATAGCAGCGATTCCCTTAAGTGGGAGGTAGTAGTTCATCATAGAGAACATACCTTTCTTCATCTCTCCGCCGTACCATGTATTAACGATAACCTGTTCTTTGCTTGTGATATTGAATAAAACAGCTGTTTCAGAGTTAAGTCCAAGTTCTTTGTAATTTTCAACTTTAGCTTTAGAAGCGTTGTATACTACGAAGTCTGGTTCGAAGTTCTCAAGTTCCTCAGCTGTTGGTTTGATGAACATGTTTGTCACAAAATGAGCCTGCCAGGCAACTTCAACGATGAAACGGATTGCCATACGTGTATCTTTGTTAGCGCCGCAGAATGCATCTACTACATAAAGTTTCTTGTTAGAAAGTTCTTTCTTGGCGATCTCCTTTACAGCTTCCCATGCTTCCTGTGAAGCCGGGTGGTTGTCATTCTTATATTCGTCTGAAGTCCACCATACAGTGTCTTTAGAGTTTTCATCAACTACGATGAATTTGTCTTTAGGGGAACGTCCGGTGTATACACCTGTCATTACGTTCACAGCACCAAGTTCGCTGACCTGACCTTTTTCAAATCCTTCAAGACCTGCTTTTGTTTCTTCTTCAAACAGTAATTCGTAAGAAGGGTTGTGCACGATTTCTGTTGTTCCAGTAATACCATACTTGCTTAAATTGATTTCTGCCATTGCAATTAACCTCTTTCTCCTAATTCTAGTTAAATGGTTAAATGATAAAAGCTGTGAGCGCAGATTTTATCATCTGATGAAGTAAAATTCTTCACCCATTTACCATAATTATACATAATTACGCAATAAAATCAATAAAAAACCGATATTTCTTGAAAAAATTGTTTAAAAAATAACGAAATCCGAAAAAGAAAAAGGCAGTCCACTTTTGGCTGCCTTGAAATTATTGTATATTCTGCAAAATATAAAGAAAAAATCTGTCAGGATTTCTTCCCGGGAGGTCTGCTTAGTCGTCAGTTTCCAACGAGTCAGACGGATGTTCGCGGTAATTCTCCGGAAGATACAGGTGAACGGTCTCAATCCGGTTTTTGTCGAGCTTTTCTACGACCATACGGATTCCATCTTCGGTGACAACGGAGTCACCAGCTTTCGGAAGGCGGTCCAGCTTTTCGATGATAAAGCCTCCGAGAGAATCATAATCTTCCGATTCCAGATTCAGCTCCAGGGAATCATTGAGATCGTCAAGATTAGTAGAACCCTCAATAATATATTCGTGTTCGCCTACCGCTTTGATATTTTCTTCTTCATTCTCATCATATTCATCGTGGATCTCGCCAACAATCTCTTCAAGAATATCTTCCAGGGTGATCAGACCGGATGTTTCACCGTATTCATCCAGGACAATTGCGATATTGAATGAGGCCTGGCGCATTTCAACAAGAAGCTCGGAAATGCTCTTGTATTCATAAGTGAAGTAGGCTTCACGGAGAATGTCTTTAATCTGGAACTCACTTTTCTTATTGTCATAAAGAAGAAGATCTTTCATATTGATCGTTCCGACAACATTATCCTTTGTCTCCTGGTAAACCGGAAGACGGGTGAATTTGTCTTCCCGGAACAGGTCGATCAGTTCATCGTAACTGCTGTCAATATCAGCAAAAGTTACGTTGACACGGGGAACCATGACGTCTTTGGCAATGGCATCACCGAGATCAAACACATTGTAGATCATCTCTTTTTCATCCGATTCGATCACGCCGTCCT
Organism: Coprococcus sp. AF102-57; assembly: GCF_027686195.1. NCBI lineage: Bacteria > Bacillati > Bacillota > Clostridia > Lachnospirales > Lachnospiraceae > Coprococcus > Coprococcus sp. AF102-57. The sequence continues at coordinate 42,609 of NZ_JAQCSY010000012.1, forward strand.
GATGGCTGACATTTACCACGCTTCGGAGTTCAGCTTCGGTCATGGTATTGTCTTTGGCATTCGGATCGATGCGAAGAAGCATCAGAAGACCGGTGGAGAGACCATTTACAATGAAGATAATCGGAGTCATGATCTTCATAAAAATATTGATAACCGGTGCGTAGAAAAGAGACATCTTCTCAGCATGAATGGTTGCCATTGTCTTCGGAGTAATCTCTCCGAAAAGGATGATGAGAAGCGTCATAAGCCCACTTGCGATCGCGACGGCGGTTCCACCAAGGCGGTATGCGATTGTGGTGGCAAGGGAAGCTACCGCAGTATTAACAATGTTGTTGCCGATGAGGATCGCGCTAAGCATTTTACCTGAATTCTCAGTTACGGCAAGTACGGCGCTGGCACGCTTGTTACCCTCGTCTGCAAGGGCACGCATCCGGATTTTGTTGTAGGTTGTAAGTGCTGTCTCGGCTGACGAAAATATGCCGGATAAGAGCAGCAGGACTAGCAAAATAAGTATTTGCGAGACACTCGAGTCCACAGTTAAAAATCACTCCTTTTTGAAAATATTGATAAAATTTCTATGTTATGCCTTACTATATCGCATTTCACTTAATTTTGCAAGAGCGCGTTGAACTTGCATATTTTTTGGTGTATCATATGATGTAAGTTCCAAAATTTATTTTTGACACTTACATCATATGAGGATGATATTAAAACGTGCTTTGGCACGTAGTAACTTCTATTTGGCGGGAGGTCCAATGGCAATTTCCTGTTAAATAAAAAAAGAAGAATGGCATAGAATATTTATAGATACTAGGAGAAGAGAATGGAACAGAATTTTGAGACATGTTTGTATAATGTGGTCGATGCAGCCAAAATACAGAAGGATGAACCGATGAAGAAGCATACAACCTTCCGAATCGGTGGTCCGGCAGATTATTTTATCATGCCATCGAATGAAAAGGAACTGGCAGAGGCAGTCCGGGTGTGCCGGAAATTTTTGATACCTATATATATAGTAGGAAATGGAAGTAATCTTCTGGTTGGAGACAAAGGTTTCAGAGGCGCGATCATCCAGCTTTATAAGAGTATGGGAACATTTCAGGTAGAAGGAAATCAGATTACGGCGCAGGCAGGATGTTCGCTTGCGCAGATTGCAAATGCAGCACTTGATGCAGCACTGACCGGATTTGAGTTCGCAGCGGGTATTCCGGGAACGCTTGGCGGAGCGGTTGTGATGAACGCCGGTGCGTATGGCGGAGAGATGAAGGATGTACTGACGAGTGTCAGGGTTATGACAGAAGAGGGCGAGATCATGGAGCTTCCGGCAGAAGAACTGGGACTGGGATACCGTACAAGCATTATTCCGGAGAAAAGATATATCGTTTTGGGTGCTGTGATTTCGCTTACAGAAGGCAAAAAAGAAGAAATAAAAGCGCAGATGGATGACCTACGTCAGAAGCGGGTATCGAAGCAGCCGCTGGAGTATCCGAGTGCAGGCAGTACCTTTAAGCGTCCGGAAGGATATTTTGCAGGAAAACTGATCCAGGACAGCGGACTGAAAGGATTTACAGTAGGTGGAGCGCAGGTTTCTGAAAAGCACAGTGGATTTGTGATCAATAAAGGAAATGCGACAGCGGCTGATGTGATGGAGCTGATCCGTCAGGTAACAGCGAAAGTGAAAGAAGATACCGGTGTTACGATGGAACCGGAAGTGAAACAAATAGGAGAATTTTAGGGATGAGATTCGTAATTGTAACGGGAATGTCCGGAGCAGGGAAAAGTACAACTTTGAAAATGATGGAAGACATGGGATATTTTTGTGTGGATAACATGCCGATTCCTTTAATGACAAAACTGACAGAACTTTTGATCGTTCCAAATGGTGAGATCACGAAGATCGCTCTGGGACTTGATATCCGCAGTGGTCAGAATCTGCGTGCACTGGACCAGGTTCTGGACGAACTTGAAAAAGCCAAGATACCACTGGAGATTCTTTTCCTTGAATCGAATGATGATACACTGGTGAAAAGATATAAAGAGACAAGAAGGAACCACCCACTCTCAAAGGGCGGCAGAATTGAGAACGGGATCGCCAAAGAACGTAAGAAGATTGCCTTTTTAAAAGAAAGGGCAGATTACATCCTGGATACAAGCCGGATGCTGACCAGGGAGCTGCGCAGTGAACTGAACCGTATTTTTGCCGAGAATAAAGAATACAAGAATCTCTACATTACCGTGTTATCTTTCGGATTTAAATATGGAATTCCGAGTGATGCAGATCTGGTATTTGATGTCAGATTCCTTCCGAATCCGTATTATATTGATGAACTTCGCCCGCAGAGTGGCAATGATAAGCCGGTCAGGGATTACGTGATGAATAACGATATTTCAAAAGAATTCCTGAAGAAGCTGGTGGACATGGTTGAGTTCCTGATTCCGAATTATGTCGCAGAAGGAAAGAACCAGCTTGTGATCGCAATCGGATGTACCGGCGGAAAACACCGCTCCGTGACACTTGCCAATGAGTTGTATGAACGGCTGTCTGTGGCAGAAAAAGAGTACGGTGTAAGAAAAGAGCATCGTGATATCGAGAAAGATGCAATTACGAAAGCAAAATAGGTGATAGTATGTCTTTTTCTGGAAATATTAAAGAAGAAATATCGCGCCAGCTAAGTCCGGCAAGGCATTGCCAGATTGCAGAACTTGCAGCGATCATCAGCATGTGCGGGGCTGTCATGATCGACAGCAGAGGTCAAGCAGCACTTAAGATTCATACGGAAAATCTGGCAGTTGCAAGAAAAAGCTTTACTTTATTGAGAAGAACGTTTAATATAGTGGTTGATATCGCTATTCGGGTGAACCGGGAAAAAGGCAGCAGCTACTATTATATAGTTGTAAAAAAACACGAAGATGCTGTCAGGGTTCTTCAGGCGGCAAAGCTGATCAATCCTTATGGAGAGGTGGAAGAAGAGCTTTCTGTAGTTAAGAATGTCGTGATTCAGGAAACTTGCTGTAAGCGGGCTTTCTTGCGTGGCGTTTTTCTTGCATCGGGATCTATGAGCGACCCGGAGAAGTCCTATCATTTTGAAATTGTCTGTGCGTCGATGGGAAAAGCACAGCAGATTCAGAAGATAATGAGATGCTTTGCTCTGGATGCAAAGATTGTATCAAGGAAAAAAACACTTGTGGTTTATCTGAAAGAAGGAGCTCAGATCGTGGATGTGCTGAATGTGATGGAGGCACATCAATCACTGATGGAGCTTGAGAATATCCGCATATTGAAAGATATGAGGAATACGGTGAACCGAAAAGTGAACTGCGAGACTGCGAATATCAATAAAACGGTTTCCGCTGCTGTAAAGCAGATTGAAGATATAAGGTATATTGAGGAAACAAAAGGACTCGATAAGCTGCCGGAAGGATTGAAGGACATGGCCCTTACAAGACTTACATATCCGGAGGCATCTTTAAAAGAGTTAGGCGCACTTCTGCAAAATCCGGTAGGCAAGTCCGGAGTGAATCACAGATTGCGCAAGTTAAGTGAAATGGCGGAAGAGATAAGGGCTAAGCAAGGAGGAACATTATGATCAAAAAACCTGTTAAGATTCAATTGTCCGAGGGATTAGACGCCAGACCGATTGCGCTTCTTGTTCAGGAAGCTAGTCAGTATTCAAGTTCGGTATATATTGAAGTTGACCAGAAGCAAGTCAATGCAAAGAGCATTATGGGGATGATGAGTCTGACACTGCTGCCGGGAGAGGAAATCACCGTTGTTGCGAACGGAACAGATGAAAAGGAAGCGGCAGCTGGTATTGAAAGGTTTCTTGTGAACGTTAAGAACAGATAATTGCATAAAACATTGAAGAGTCTGCCAAAAGCAGGCTCTTTATGCTATAATGCATGTATCTGTAAGGAGCTGTGTGGACAGGTCTTACAGAGGAAAGAACAGATAACAGGAGGACGGACGTATGAAAAAAGCATTGTTTATTTATAATCCGAATGCAGGAAAGGGACTTTTAAAACCGAAGCTTTCTGATATTATTGACATTATTGTAAAAGCAGGATATGAAGTGGTTGTATATCCGACGCAGAAATATAAAGACGCTTATTATAAAGTAAAGACATTTACAGAGGAGTACGACCGTGTGATCTGCAGTGGTGGCGACGGAACACTTGATGAGGTCGTAACCGGAATGATGAAGAGAGAAAAAAAGATTCCGGTCGGTTACATCCCGACAGGAACGACCAACGACTTTGCGAGCAGTCTGCATATCCCGAAAAATCTTCTCCAGGCGGCAAGTACAGCAGCCGAGGGAAGAGAATTCCCTTGCGATATCGGACGATTTAACGGAGATGTGTTCGTATACATTGCAGCATTCGGACTCTTCACGGATGTATCTTATGAGACAAAGCAGGAAATGAAGAATGTTCTGGGACATCTGGCATATGTGCTGGAAGGAGCAACCAGAATTTTTGATATCCCGTCATATAAATTAAAAGTGACACATGACGGAGAAACGATCGAGGACGAATTTATTTATGGTATGGTGACGAATTCCAAATCTGTTGGCGGTTTCCGTAATATGATCGGAAAGAATGTGGTCTTTGATGACGGAGAATTTGAGGTTACCCTGATCCGGACACCGAAGAATCCAATCGCGCTTCAGGAGATCGTCGGGGCGCTTCTGAGCAGCCAGATCAATACGAAGCACATTTATTCATTTAAGACAGGTGAGATCCATTTTGAATCAGTGGAAGAAATCCCGTGGACGCTGGATGGAGAGTTCGGCGGCGAGCACGACAGTGTCTGCATCAAAAATGCGAAACAGGCACTTAAAATCGTAGTTCCGGAAGAGGAGCAGTAAAAAAGCAGTAAAAAATAAAAAAAAGGCTTGTCAAATGAAAAGAAGTACGCTATACTAAGCAAGTGAGTTAGCAAGACAGCTAATGAACGTACATCTGGCCCCCTGGTCAAGCGGTCAAGACGCGACCCTCTCACGGTCGAATCAGGGGTTCGATTCCCCTGGGGGTCAGCCTATAAAAGCCTTTAACAGAGAAGTGGAGGAATACAAAATGTTAGTTTCAGCAACAGAAATGTTAAAAAAAGCAAAAGCAGGTCATTACGCAGTAGGACAGTTTAATATCAACGATCTTGAATGGACCAAAGCAGTTCTGACTGCAGCTGAGGAATTAAGATCACCGGTTATCCTTGGTGTGTCTGAAGGTGCAGGAAAATACATGGCTGGATACAGAACAGTTGTAGGAATGGTAAATGGAATGATCAAAGAGATGGACATTTCAGTTCCGGTTGCACTTCATCTTGATCATGGTAGCTATGAAGGCTGCCTGAAATGTATAGATGCAGGATTTTCATCAGTTATGTTTGACGGATCTCATTATCCGATCGAAGAAAACATTGAGAAGACTACAGAACTTGTTAAACTTTGCCATGGAAAAGGACTTTCTATCGAGGCAGAAGTTGGTTCTATCGGTGGAGAAGAAGATGGTGTTGTAGGAATGGGCGAATGCGCAGATCCTAAGGAATGCAAGATGATCGCAGACCTTGGCGTTGATTTCCTTGCAGCAGGTATTGGCAACATCCATGGAAAATATCCGGCAAACTGGAAAGGACTCAGCTTTGAGACTCTTGCAGCAGTTCAGGAGCTCACAGGAGAACTTCCGCTTGTACTTCATGGAGGTACAGGAATTCCGGATGATATGATTAAGAAAGCGATTGACCTTGGAGTATCTAAGATCAATGTTAATACAGAATGTCAGCTGGTATTCGCAGAAGCTACCCGCAAATACATTGAAGCAGGAAAGGATCTTGAAGGAAAAGGATACGATCCACGTAAACTTCTGAAACCAGGTGCAGATGCAATCGTTGAAAAAGTAAAAGAGAAAATGATTCTGTTCGGTTCTGACGGAAAAGCTGAATAGTCTGATTTTTGATAATATCATGGACAAAGGCGTCCGAAGAAAACGGTATAAAAGGAGTTTTGCGTAAGTGCAAGACTCCTTTATTTGAATCAAAAAACGACCGTTTTGTATGAGTAGTAGAAAATGAGTAGTAGAAAAGAGAGGTACATGGGATGAGCGAATGGATTAGTGTAGCAGAAATATTTGGAGAAAACGTCTTCAATGATGCTGTTATGCAGGAAAGACTTCCGAAGAAGACTTACAAAGAGCTGAAAAAGACGATCGAAGAAGGTAAAGAGCTTCAGGCTGCAACAGCAGATGTTATTGCACATGAGATGAAAGAGTGGGCGATTGAAAAGGGTGCCACTCACTATTCGCACTGGTTCCAGCCTCTTACAGGAGCAACAGCTGAAAAGCATGATTCGTTTATTTCAGCACCGAAGTCAGATGGAAAGATCCTGATGGAGTTTTCGGGAAAAGAGCTGATCAAAGGAGAACCGGATGCATCTTCCTTCCCGTCAGGAGGACTGCGTTCCACATTTGAAGCAAGAGGTTATACAGCGTGGGATTGTACATCGCCTGCATTTGTTAAAAAGAGTCCGGATGGGAAAAGATCGATTTTATATATACCGACAGCATTTTGTTCCTATACCGGAGAAGCACTGGATCAGAAGACACCTCTTCTTCGCTCTATGGAAGCAATCAACAAACAATCCATCCGTCTTCTGCGTCTTTTTGGAAACACAACGTCCCAAAAGGTTACACCATCTGTTGGAGTTGAGCAGGAATATTTCCTGGTAGACAGAGAAAAATATCTTAAGAGAAAGGATCTTGTATTTACAGGACGTACATTATTCGGGGCAAATCCTCCGAAGGGACAGGAACTGGATGACCATTATTTTGGTGCGATCCGTGAGAGAATCGCAGCATTTATGACTGATGTCAATGAAGAACTCTGGAAGATGGGTGTATCTGCAAAGACACAGCACAACGAAGTAGCACCTGGACAGCATGAGCTTGCGCCGATCTATGCACAGTGCAACGTAGCAGTTGACCATAATCAGCTGATCATGGAGACGCTGAAGAAAGTGGCATATCGCCATAATCTTCAATGCCTGTTACACGAAAAGCCGTTTGAAGGTGTAAATGGTTCCGGAAAGCATAACAACTGGTCACTGGTTACAGATGATGGGATCAACATTCTGGATCCGGGAAAGACACCTCATGATAATATTCAGTTCCTTCTGGTTCTGACCTGTATTCTCCGTGCAGTAGACCTGCATGCAGACCTGCTCCGTGAATCTGCTTCTGACGTAGGAAACGATCACAGACTTGGAGCAAATGAAGCACCGCCGGCAATTATTTCCGCATACCTCGGAGAACAGCTTGAAGACGTGCTTGCACAGCTTATTGATACCGGAGAAGCTGCACACAGCTTAAAAGGCGGCAAATTACATACCGGTGTAAGTACGCTCCCGGATTTTGCAAAGGATGCAACTGACAGAAACCGTACTTCGCCATTCGCATTTACAGGAAATAAATTTGAGTTCCGTATGGTAGGATCCAGAGACTCGGTGGCAGCACCGAACGTAGTATTAAATACAATCGTGGCTGAGTCCTTCTCTGATGCCTGCGATGTGCTCGAAAAAGCAGAAGATTTTGATCTTGCAGTCCATGATCTGATCAAGGAATATGCATCCAAACATCAGAGAATCGTATTCAATGGCAACGGATATTCTGATGAGTGGGTGAAGGAAGCCGAAAGAAGAGGACTTCCGAATATTAAGACCATGGTAGAGTCTGTTGAATGTCTGACATATGACAATACGGTTGAAATGTTTGAAAAATTCGATGTATTCAGCCGTGCAGAACTGGAATCCCGTGCAGAGATCAAATATGAGGCATACTCAAAGGCAATCAACATTGAAGCACGTTCCATGATCGATATTGCAAGCAAGCATATTATCCCGGCTGTGATCCAATATGTAACTTCGCTGGCTAATTCGATCAACCAGGTAAAACAGGCAAGCGCTGTAGCATATACAGGTGTACAGGAAGAGCTTCTTGTACAGTCGGCTGATCTTTTGAAAGACACAAAAGAAGCACTCAGAGCACTGGAAACTGTTGTGGCAGAAGTACCGGAGACAGAAGGAAAAGAACAGGCATTCTTCTTCATGCAGAAAGTTGTACCGGCAATGGAAGCTTTAAGAAAACCAGTGGATGAACTGGAAATGATCGTCAATAAGAATATGTGGCCGATGCCTTCTTACGGAGATCTGCTGTTCGAGGTCTAAGAAGTGACTGGTATAAATGTTGAAAAAGAAGTTGAAAACTTATGAAGTTTTGTGAAAATATACACAAATTAAAAAATTGGTCTTGAAATTTGAAAGAAAAAAGAGTATCGTAAATATATCTTAAATAACAGAGATCACAATGAACGAGGAAGTTCCACAAAGTGGAGTTTCCTCGTTTTTTTGTGTATACGATGAGCCAAGTGCAGATTTGTGCTTGCACAAGGATCTGCATTTGGTGAATGTACATCATCGAGCTGTTAAGCGAGATGATGTACAAAGTATAAGAATCGAGTAGGAGTCAGCCTACTCGATCGTTAGAGAAAGGAAGGTAATTATGAGTAGTGAATGGTTAAGCGTGGCAGAAATTTTTGGCGAAGATGTTTTTAACGATGCAGTAATGCAGGAGAGACTTCCGAAAAAAGTATACAAAAAATTAAAACAGACAATTGAAGAAGGAAAAGAGCTGGATCTTGAGACAGCAGATGTAATTGCACATGAGATGAAAGAATGGGCAATCGAAAAAGGTGCAACCCATTATACACACTGGTTCCAGCCACTGACAGGAGTTACTGCTGAAAAGCATGATTCCTTCATCTCAGCTCCGCTTCCAAGCGGAAAGGTTCTGATGAGCTTTTCCGGAAAAGAACTGATCAAAGGGGAGCCGGATGCTTCTTCTTTCCCGTCAGGCGGACTTCGTGCTACATTTGAAGCAAGAGGATATACAGCATGGGATTGTACATCACCGGCATTTGTAAGAAAAGATGCAGCCGGAGCGATCCTTTGCATCCCGACAGCATTCTGCTCTTACACAGGTGAGGCACTGGATGAAAAAACACCGCTTCTCAGATCTATGGAAGCAATCAACAAAGAATCCATCAGACTGCTTCGTCTGTTCGGAAATACAACATCAAAGAAAGTAACACCTTCTGTAGGACCGGAGCAGGAATACTTCCTTGTTGATGCAAAGAAATTCTTACAGAGAAAAGACCTTATTTACACAGGACGTACACTTTTCGGAGCAATGCCGCCGAAAGGACAGGAGCTTGACGATCACTACTTTGGAACGATCCGTCAGAGGGTTGCTTCCTATATGAAAGATGTCAACGAAGAATTATGGAAACTCGGCGTTGCAGCAAAGACACAGCACAACGAAGTGGCACCTGCACAGCACGAACTTGCACCGATCTATGCAGAGGCCAATATTGCAGTGGATCACAACCAGATCATCATGAAGACACTGAAAAAGGTAGCATGCGAGCATGGACTGAAATGTCTGCTTCACGAGAAACCGTTTGCAGGAGTCAACGGATCTGGTAAGCATAACAACTGGTCTATCACAACAGATGACGGAATCAATATGCTGGATCCGGGAAAGACACCTCATGAAAATGTACAGTTCCTTCTGGTACTGGCATGTATCCTGAAAGCAGTTGATGTACACGCAGATCTGCTTCGTGAATCGGCTGCCGATCCGGGAAATGACCACAGACTTGGAGCAAACGAAGCACCGCCGGCAATCATCTCTATCTTCCTTGGAGAACAGCTTCAGGACGTTGTAGAACAGCTTCTCAGTACAGGTGAGGCAACACACAGCCTGAATGGTGGAAAGCTGCAAACAGGTGTAACAACCCTTCCAGATCTTACAAAGGATGCAACCGACAGAAACCGAACTTCCCCATTTGCATTTACCGGAAATAAATTTGAATTCCGTATGGTAGGTTCCCGCGATTCCATTGCAGGATCAAACGTAGTACTGAATACAATCGTAGCAGAGGCATTTGCAGAGGTATGCGATGTCCTGGAAAAAGCAGATGATTTTGATACAGCTGTACACAGCCTGATCAAAGAATATCTGACAGATCATCAGAGAATTATCTTCAACGGCAACGGATATTCTGACGAATGGGTAGCTGAAGCAGAAAAGAGAGGACTTCCGAATATCAAGTCCATGGTAGAAGCAATCCCGGCACTGACAACTGACAAAGCGGTAGAACTGTTCGGAAAATTTGGTGTATTTACCAAGGCAGAGCTGGAATCCCGTGCAGAGATCAAATACGAGAACTATGCAAAGGCAATCAATATCGAAGCAAAGGCCATGATCGATATTGCTGCAAAACAGATCATTCCTGCAGTTGTAAAATATACAAAAGAGCTTGCAGATACGGTTCTTGCAGTAAAAGAAGCCGGAGCAGATGCATCTGTACAGGCTGAAATGCTTGCTGACATCTCAGGACTTCTGACAGAAACAAAGGCTGCCCTTAAGAAACTGGAAGCAGTCACAGAAGAAGCAGCAGGAAAAGAAGAAGGAAAAGTACAGTCTGAATTCTATCACTTCAGCGTGGTTCCGGCTATGGAAGGCCTCCGTACACCGGTAGATGAACTGGAAATGATCGTGGATAAAGAAGTATGGCCAATGCCTTCTTACGGAGATCTTTTATTTGAAGTTTAGAAAATACATATAAAATTCTTATAGAAATTTAAGGACCTTAGACTTGGAAAGAAGCAGAAATTATGCTACTCTAAGTCTGAGGTTCTTTTCTATATCCGGAAATTTATTTCCGGATATAGAAAGCCTCCGGCGGGATGTGCACTGTGATACAGGGAAGATGTTGCGGGTAATGGACCAAGGCACATTTTTGTATCAGAATGATGTTGGGGTCAAAAATCCTCTTGCAAGCAAGTTTGCATTGGATTTCTGACCTTTTGACCCTGGTATCATCAGAATATAATTATAAACAATGAAATAATGAGAATAGAGGAGAAAGAAAGATGACGAAAGCAGAGTTCCTTGAAAAACTGAGAATTGAACTTTCTTCCGGTGTGACACCACAGGTGCTGCAGGAGAATCTGAACTACTACGGTCAGTATATTGATGATGAGATCCGAAAAGGAAGAACGGAGAGTGAGGTACTGGCGGAACTTGGAGATCCGTGGATTCTTGCGAAGACGATCGTGGATGCGCAGAGAGAAGAAAGTGTAGAAGATGTGATCTATGATTCGGATGGAAGGACCTACAGAGGCAACAGCAGCACAGAAGAAAGCAGCAATATCCATGTGTGGAGCCTGGACAGCTGGTGGAAGAAACTTCTGCTGATTCTTGTGGTTGTGGCTGTGATTGTTGTGATCTTTGCGGTGATAAGTGGGATTGTAAGCCTGATCGCACCGGTACTGATTCCTCTTCTGGTGATCATACTGCTGGTCAGAATGCTGAGAAGGCGATGGTAATTAAAAAAGCCGGATGTATAAGATTCTTCTGCAATGAAAAGAAGCTTATGCCTCCGGCTTTTTGATTATATGTTCTATATGGCAGGTTCAAGTACTTAAAAAGGATCTGCCTGTTATATAACGTTAAACGCTCGATAGGGGAGCTATCGAGCGTTTGAGGGGAGTATAAATAATTAATAAGGGGTTGTAGAAAATAAATCTCTACACGACAAAGTATAATATAAACCGATTTAAAAATCAAGATAAAAATAAAAATGTATAAAAATACGAAAAGGATAGATACTATGTTTGTACAAAAAAATGTCAGGAGGAATTATCAATGGCAAAAAATTATAATGCTTCAGAAAACAGTACAAACAAAAATTCATATGGATCCAATAAGAATGCGTATGCTGAAAATGCTTCCGGCAAGAATCAGTCAAATAAAAATTCAGGCAATAAAAATGCATCCGGTAAAAATACGACTAACCGGAATGCAAAGAATGCATATGAATCAGACCGTAATGCATATGACAGCTCAAAGTCCTGCCATAACGAAAGTGATAAGTATTAAAAAGTGCAAAGCAGTTAAGAATGGAAAAGCAGCGGTTTGGATTCCGCTGCTTTTCTATTTTTGGTGTAGCAATCTGGTTCCTTAAAAAAAATTGTGGTACAAGCGCACTACTTGACAAAAGGCAACCGAAAAACGTAATATAGTTTATAACAGATTGCAGAGTAGAGAAAGGAAAAAGAATGGAAAAGATGGAGCTGATAGCACCCTGCCATTTCGGAATGGAAGCTGTTCTGAAGCGGGAAGTGCTGGATTTAGGATATGAGATATCAACAGTAGAAGACGGAAGAGTATGCTTCTGGGGAGATGCACAGGCGATTTGTGATGCGAACGTGTTCCTCCGGACAGCAGAGAGAATCCTTCTTAAGGTTGGTTCGTTTAAAGCAGAGACGTTTGATGAATTATTTGAGAAAACAAGAGTACTTCCGTGGGAGAATTATATTCCAAAGAACGGAAAGTTCTGGGTGACGAAGGCTGCATCTGTAAAGAGTAAGCTGTTCAGCCCGTCAGATATTCAGTCGATCATGAAAAAAGCCATGGTAGAAAGGCTGAGACGGATCTACGGGATAGAATGGTTCCAGGAGGATGGACCGGCTTACCCGATCCGTGTATTTCTGATGAAAGATATCGTGACGATCGGGATTGATACCTCCGGTGTATCTTTACATAAGAGAGGTTATCGTCAGATGACTGTAAAGGCACCGATCACAGAGACACTGGCATCTGCACTGATCATGCTGACACCGTGGCACAAGGACCGGATCCTGGTAGACCCTTTCTGCGGAAGTGGAACATTTCCAATCGAAGCGGCTTTGATGGCAGCTAATATTGCACCGGGGATGAACCGTTCCTTTACAGCAGAAGAATGGGTGAACCTGATTCCGAAAAAGGCATGGTATGATGCAATGGATGAGGCAAATGATGTGATCGACCGGAAGGTACAGGTTGATATTCAGGGATATGACCTGAATCCGGAGGCAGTAAAAGCAGCAAGACAGAATGCCAAAGATGCAGGCGTTGACCATCTGATCCATTTTCAGGAAAGAGCGGTAAAGGATTTAAGCCACCCGAAGAAGTATGGCTTTATCATTACCAATCCGCCGTATGGCGAGCGACTGGAGGATAAAAAGGATCTGCCGCAGTTATACCGAGAATTCGGTGAGAGTTTTAAAAAGTTGGATAGCTGGTCTGCATATATGATCACCAGTTACGAGGATGCAGAGCGTTATTTCGGAAGAAAAGCAGATAAGAACCGGAAGATATATAATGGTATGCTGAAGACCTATTTCTATCAGTTCTTAGGTCCGAAACCACCGAAACGCCCAAGAGAACCAAGACAGTAAGAGAAAGAAGAATTTACAGATGAAAATAATTTTTGCAACGGGTAATAAGAATAAAATGATAGAGATCCGTCAGATCTTGCAGGATCTGGGGATGGAGATCCTTTCTATGAAGGAAGCCGGGATTGATATTGATATCGTAGAGGATGGAAAGTCCTTTGAGGAAAATGCGATGATCAAAGCCGCAGCGATTGCAGAGCTGCCGGAAGTGAAGGCAATGGATGCGATTGTGCTGGCAGATGATTCCGGACTGGAAATCGATTATCTGAATAAAGAGCCGGGAATCTATTCTGCACGTTATGCAGGAACCGATACTTCGTATGATATCAAGAACAGCCTCCTGCTTTCGAGAATGAAGGGCGTACCGGATAAGCAGCGTACAGCAAGGTTTGTCTGTGCGGTGGCAGCAGTATTTCCGAACGGGGACAAAGAGGTTGTCCGTGGAACGATGGAAGGATGTATTGGTTACGAAATCGCCGGGGCAAATGGATTTGGCTACGATCCGATCTTTTTCCTGCCGGAATACGGTTGCACCTCGGCAGAGCTTGCACCAGAAAAGAAGAATGAACTCAGCCACAGAGGAGAAGCGCTTCGGATGATGAGACAGATCATGGAGAAAAAGTTATGAGAGTATTGATTATTAGTGATACACATGGAAGACATACTGCATTTGACCGGGCAATCATGGAAGCTGGAAAGATTGATTATCTGGTGCATCTCGGGGATACAGAGGGCGGAGAAGATTATATTGAGGCATTCTGCGGATGTCCGGCGTATATACTGGCTGGGAATAATGATTTCTTCTCACGCAATCTCCGGGAGATGGAGATTTATTTTGGCAAGAAAAAAGCATTTATGGCACATGGACACCAGTATTCGGTGTCTCTTGGTGTAGAGCGGATCCTGGATGAGGGAAGATCGAGAAATGCAGATATCGTGATGTTTGGTCACACACACAGACCGTATCTGAAAAAGTTTGGTGATATTACAGTGCTGAATCCGGGCAGTCTGTCATTTCCACGGCAGGAAGGCAGAAAAGGCAGTTATATTATTATGGAGATGGATCGGGACGGGAATACGGAGTTTACGATTCATTATCTGGATTAGAGTAGGTGGCACGTATTTCTGCTAAAAAAGGGCAAAAATGCGTGTCTTTTACAAGAAAAAGAAAAATAAAAATTTCTTTAAAAAAATTTAAAAAACATGTTGACTTTTTGAAAACCTTGTAATATAATAACTTTTGTCGTCACGGAGATGACAAACAGATAAACAACGGGGTGTGGCTCAGCTTGGCTAGAGCGCCTGGTTTGGGACCAGGAGGTCGCAGGTTCGAATCCTGTCACCCCGATGTGATCTGCGGGTGTAGTTCAATGGTAGAACACCAGCCTTCCAAGCTGGATACGTGGGTTCGATTCCCATCACCCGCTTACACTGAGAATCCAGTGTTGTGTGTTTGTAGCTCAGTTGGATAGAGCAACGGCCTTCTAAGCCGTGGGTCGGGGGTTCGAATCCCTCCAAGCACGTTTATATGGTGGGTATAGCGCAGTTGGTTAGCGCGCCAGATTGTGGCTCTGGAGGCCCAGGGTTCGAATCCCTGTATCCACCCTTTAATCTATAATATTTGAAAGAAATGGCAAGCAGAAATGCTCGCATTTTTTTTATGATAGACATTGCAAGAATGGATATCATAAAAGTCTCCGGCAGGATATGAGAGCTTTGGCAGATTCGGGATGCTGTAAGTTAAGCGATTGTCGCAGGCGCGGGAATGTGCCATGGCGCATTCTATGTCAAGACATAAAGATAATGGGTCATCGCCAAGCGGTAAGGCACAGGACTTTGACTCCTGCACTCGCTGGTTCGAATCCAGCTGGCCCAGTTACGGGCGTGTAGCTCAGGTGGTAGAGCACTTGACTTTTAATCAAGTTGTCCGGGGTTCGAATCCCCGCACGCTCACTTATTTAGTCCCATGGTTTTCTGTGGGACTAAAAAAATGCGGATGTGGCGGAACTGGCAGACGCGCTAGACTTAGGATCTAGTCTCTACGAGGTGCAGGTTCAAGTCCTGTCATCCGCATTTAGTTAAACATAACAAAACCAGTTATATTATATATAGAAGTAATAGAGGAACCTTTACCAAAAAGGTTTCTTTTTTTGCTTTTTTTATGGATTTTAAGGAAAAAGCGGAAAAAGAAAAGAAAAAGCAGTATTTAGATATTTCTGTTGAAAATATCCGGATCGAGATCGTCTCTTTTACAGATTCCAACTATATGTTAATATAATCATATGGTAACTGTTCAGAGCCAAGCAAAATTTCATAAAACAGGTGTAAAATGCTTGCATTTTTAAGACTGTTTTTGAAATTTTATTTGGCGGATACGCCACACCGACGAAATGCGTAGCATTTTGGAGGTTGGCTCTGAACAGTTACATCATATGAACATTCTCCTTTCGGAACATTTTCATCCAATGAAAGGAAGAACTTCTAAAAAAACAGATGAAAAAGAAACTGGAGAATAACTAAAGCATGGATAAATGATAAACGGTGAGTACCGCTTTTATTGATTACATTGCGGCAATAAATACATGTAACAGGGAAATTTTAACAAAGTAAGAGGGACGAAAGAATGAAAATATTAAGTGTCACAGCCCAGAAGCCGGACAGTACCGGAAGCGGTATCTATCTGACGGAACTGGTCAGAGGATTTAAAAAAAAGGGAATCACACAGTCAGTGATCGCGGGAGTTACAAAAGCTGATCAGGTATGTCTTCCGGAGGGGGTAAGCTTTTATCCGGTATATTTTGAATCGGAGCAGTTACCGTATCCGATCACGGGAATGTCGGACGAGATGCCGTATCCGAGTACCAGGTATTCAGACCTGACAGAGGAGATGACGGAAACGTTCCGGAACGCATTTGGCGAGGTACTGAAAAAAGCAGTGGAGGAGTTGGATCCGGACGTGATCCTGTGTCACCATCTGTATCTCCTTACAGCGATTGTAAGAGAGCTGTTTCCTGATAAAAAGGTATATGGAGTATCCCATGGATCCGACCTGCGGCAGATCCGCAAGACAGAACAGAACCGGGAATACATTTTACAGAGAATTCCTGCGCTGGATGGGATTTTTGCATTGCATGAGGAGCAGAAAGAGATGATCTGCGGAATTTACGGGGAGCATATCAGAGAGAAGGTACGGGTGATCGGAACCGGCTATAACAGTGATGTTTTCCGGCAGGAGATGGGGGCTTCACAGGGAGAAGAAAAAGAGCTGAGACTAATCTTTGCCGGAAAGATCTCGGAGAAAAAGGGTGTGAAAAGTCTGATCCGTTCGTTGGATTATCTGAAGGATTCCGGTCTTATTATTTCTCTGGAACTGGCAGGAGGTGCCGGGGATGAGGGCGAATATCAGGAAATCCGGGAGCTTGCCGAAAAGTGTCCGTTTGCAGTTACCTTTGCCGGGAAGATCACACAGCAGGAGTTGGCGAAGAAGATGAATCAGAGTGATGTGTTTGTACTGCCATCTTTTTATGAAGGTCTTCCGCTTGTGATCATTGAGGCTCTGGCATGTGGTACCTATGTGATCTGTACAGATCTACCGGGGATCAGGAATTGGATCGATCAGAATCTTCCGGATAATGGTGTGGTTTTTGTAGAGCCGCCAAGAAGAGTGAATGAAGATGAACCTGTGGAAGAAGAACTTCCGGTATTTGAAAAGAAACTTGCCGGAGCCATCGAAGGGATCGCAAAATATCCTGGATCCAAGCCGGAGAAGGAGCATCTGGGGCAGATTTCGTGGGACGGACTTTGTGCGCATCTTATGCAGATATTTGAGCAATAGAGTGTTTATCGGAAAACTCTATAATTGAATTTCTGCATGTAAATTATCAATTATTTTTTTGTAAAACAACATGTTAAAATGAAGAAAAGAGAAATGAAAAGGCATTTTAACAGGAGGTTATTAACAGTTGATAATTGATATGCATATGCATGAGATGCGTTATTCGGGGGATAGCTTTTTAAGATTGGAGAACATGGTAGAGATCGCAAAGCGCAGAGGACTTGATGGAATCTGTATTACGGATCATGACAGTATGGGACTGAAGGAATTTGCGGCAGAGTATTCGGAGAAAACAGGATTTCCGATTTTTGTCGGAATTGAATTTTATTCCCTGCAGGGAGACATTGTAGCATTTGGAATTGAGGATTATCCAAAAGAGAGAATCCCGGCACAGGAGTTTGTAGATCTGGTACAGGCACAGGGCGGTATGTGTTTCAGTGCCCATCCATTCCGCAATAATAACAGGGGACTGGAAGAGAACCTGAAGATTGTAAAGGGACTTGATGGAATCGAAGTGCTGAACGGCAGCACACTTTACGAGGCAAATCGAAAGGCGGCAGAATATGCGGCTGAGCTTGGAATTGCAACAGTTGGATCAAGTGATTGTCATGTGCCGGAGAAGCTGGGACTTTATGCAACGTATTTTCCAAGAGAGATCCGTTCGGTGCAGGAACTGATCCGGAGTGTAAAACGATGCGAGACTCTTCCGGTGTATTATAAAGAGGGTGGATATTATCTCTGGGATATGAAAAATCCGATTGATGCGCCGTTTCATATTTACGAGCAGGAACAGATGGTGTGTGCCGGTTAATGTAAAAAATGAGAACAGATATGAAAAAATTAAACGCTTTTTTTATTGAAAGTGTGTTATTTCCATAGTATTATTAAGAGTGGAAATTAAGGGGGCTGGAATGTAATATTTCCAGCTTTCTTATTTAACAGGAAATTCTGTAGGAACTTCCTACCGAATAAAAGACACTATGTGCCGGAGAATCTTTTCAATCACCAATTACAAGGAGGAACTAACATGAAAGACATAGTAATTTCAGATGCAGTAAAATATATCGGAGCAGATGATAAGGATCTGGATCTCTTTGAGAGCCAGTACATCGTTCCAAACGGAGTATCCTACAACTCTTATGTGATCCTGGACGAGAAGATCGCAGTTATGGATACGATTGATACGAGAAAGACAGACGAATGGAAAGAGAATCTGGAGAGGGTGCTGGATGGAAGAACACCGGATTATCTGGTTGTATCTCATCTGGAACCGGATCATGCCGGAAGCATCAAAGAATTTGCAGATAAATATCCGGAAGCCAAGATCGTGGCAAGTGCAAAAGCTATTGCAATGCTTCCACAGTTCTTTGAAATCGCAGATCTGGCAGACCGTGCAGTTGCGGTAAAAGAAGGTGAAGAACTTTCCCTTGGAAGCCATACCTTTCAGTTCTTTATGGCTCCGATGGTTCACTGGCCGGAAGTTATGGTTGAATACGAAAAGTCTGAGAAGATTCTGTTCTCAGCAGATGGATTTGGTAAATTCGGTGCGCTGGATGCAGATGAGGACTGGACTTGTGAAGCAAGAAGATACTACTTCAATATCGTAGGCAAATACGGTGCACAGGTACAGGCGCTTCTGAAAAAAGCAGCGACTCTGGACATTCAGACGATTTGCCCGCTTCATGGACCGATCCTGAAAGAAAATCTGGGATACTATATCGGAAAATACATGACATGGAGCAGCTATGAACCGGAAGATGACGGGGTACTGGTTGCTTATGCATCGATCCATGGCAATACCAAGAAGGCAGCAGAGAAGATGAAAGAAATCCTGGAAGCCAAAGGTGCAAAGAAGGTAGCGATCACTGACCTTTCCAGAGATGATATGGCAGAGGCAATCGAGGATGCATTCCGCTATGACAAGCTGGTTCTTGCAGCAGCTTCCTATGATGCAAGTGTGTTCCCGTGCATGGAGACTTTCCTGAACAAATTGACCAATAAGAACTACCAGAACCGTAAGATCGCAATTATCGAGAATGGTTCCTGGGCTCCGACAGCAGCACGTGTGATGAAAGGTTATGTAGAAAAGATGAAGAAGATCACTCTCTGCGAAAAGACGGTTACGATCAAATCTACGATGAAAGATGCAGATGTAACTGCAATGGAAGAACTTGCAGATGAACTGCTTGCGTAAGAAACGGAAAGAATGAGATGATAAAGTTAAAAGAGACTACAATGAGGAAAACCTGGGTGGTATGTCTTCTTGCAATGGTCTGCTGTGCGTTATGGGGAAGTGCTTTTCCTTGTATCAAGGTTGGCTACCGGCTGTTTCAGATCGATTCAGCTGATACCGCCACGCAGATTCTGTTTGCAGGGTGCCGCTTTACGATTGCAGGCATTATGGTTATTTTGTTTGGATCGATCCTACAGGGACGTTTTCTGAAAGCGGGGAAGGGAGATCTTCCGAGAATCGGAAAAATCTGTCTTTTACAGACGGTGGTCCAGTATTTTTTCTTTTATGTAGGACTTGCACATACGACCGGAGTCAAAGGATCGATCGTTGAGGCATCCAATGTATTCCTTGCAATCCTTGTTTCAAGCCTGATCTTTCATCAGGAGAAACTGGATCAGAAAAAAGTGCTCGGATGTATCGTCGGATTTGCAGGGGTGGTTCTGATCAATCTGAGCGGAAGCAATGTGGATATGAGCTTTAATCTGACCGGAGATGGATTTATTTTTATCTCTGCGATCGCTTATGCATTATCTTCTGTACTGATCAAGAAGTATTCAGCCAAATCTGATCCGGTGATGTTAAGCGGATATCAGTTTACTGCAGGCGGGCTCGTGATGATCCTGATCGGATTCGTGATGGGTGGAAGAATCCATACGGCAAGTATGCCGGCAATGATTCTTCTGATCTATATGGCGCTGATTTCTGCAGTTGCATACACACTGTGGGGAATCCTGTTGAAATACAATCCGGTATCCAAGGTATCGATCTTCGGATTTACGAATCCGGTATTTGGGGTGATCCTTTCCGCGATCATTTTGCGTGAGGGAAATGTATTCGGAATGAAAGACCTGATCGCACTGGTGCTGGTTTCTATCGGAATCCTGATTGTCAACTGGGCGAAACCGGTGGGAGAAAAAGAAAAAGGAATGAACTAAGATGGAACCTGTTTTAAAGGAGGACACCTGCAGCTGATACCGATTTTTGAACAGGAAAAGAAATAACAGGAGGCAGGTTATGGCAAATACAGCGAGCTGTTGTGACACCTGTACATTTTATATTTACGATGATGAATATGAATGTTACACGTGTGACAGAGACCTGGATGAGGATGAGATGATGCGGTTTCTGACGGATAAGCATTATCAGTGCCCTTACTACAGATCTGGAGATGAATACAGAGTCGTCAGAAAACAGATGTAAATTGTAGATGATGGAGTAGAAGTATAAAAAACACAGAATTTTGTAATGCGTCAGGTAATAGATGAATTTGTACTTGTTCCAAGAGGAGAAGTTGCGGAGCGGATAAATGGAACGATGATACTAAGTGAGACAGCGGCATTTATATATGAACATCTGGAGGAGGCTATAAAGGTGAGAGATAAAAAGGAAAATACAGTGAATGAACAGGACAATCCGCTTGGGTATGAAAAGGAATCAAAACTACTGGTTGGATTTGCGATTCCATGCATTATTTCCATGCTGGTAACAGCTCTTTACAATATTGTAGATCAGATTTTCATTGGTCAGGGTGTGGGAATGCTGGGAAATGCAGCAACGAATATTGCGTTTCCACTTTCTACTTCCTGTACGGCAATCTCACTGCTGCTTGGAATCGGCAGTGCGACCAATTTTTCATTGAAGCTTGGTGCAGGAGAAGAAAAAGAATCTGCAGAGTATGCGGGAAATGGAATTTGCCTGATGGCAATTTTCGGGATTGCACTTTTTGCAGTAACGACGATTTTTCTGACTCCGATGCTGAAATTCTTCGGTGCCACATCGGAGGTACTTCCGTATGCACAGGAATATACACGGATCACGGCAATTGGCTTTCCATTTCTGATCGCAAATACAGGGATGAGTAAGCTGATCCTTGCGGATGGAAGTCCGCGGTATTCGATGACATCTATGCTAGTGGGTGCTATTGTAAATACAATTCTGGATCCGATTTTTATTTTTGGGTTGCAGATGGGAATGAGGGGCGCAGCACTTGCTACGATCATAGGACAGATCGTTTCGTTCGGCATCAGTCTGCGGTATATGTTCCATTTTAAAACGATCCGGCTTACAAAGGAAAGTTTCCATATGACGGGAAGACATATCGAGAATATTTTCAAATTCGGTGCCAGTGCCTGCTTTAACCAGATTGCAATGACGATCGTACAGATCGTACTGAATAATACATTGTCGCATTATGGAGCACAGTCTGTATATGGCGGTGACATTCCGCTTGCCTGTGCCGGGATCATTACAAAAGTAAATATGATCTTTATGTCATTTGTTATCGGAATTTCTCAGGGAATCCAGCCGATTATCGGCTTCAACTATGGCGCAGAGAAGTATGAACGGGTACGGAAAAGCTACCTGCTCGCACTTGGAACTGCAACCGTTCTTTCCGGAATTGCATTTTTCTGTTTCCAGGTATTCCCGAGACAGATCATCAGCGTATTTGGTTCGGGAAGTGAGCTGTATTTTCAGTTTTCAGAGCGGTATTTCCGGATCTATATGTTCCTTACGCTTATCAATGGAATCCAGCCGGTTACATCGAACTTTTTCAACTCCATCGGAAAATCGCAGCTGGGTGTATTTATGTCCCTGACAAGACAGATTCTCTTTTTATTGCCGCTGATCGTGATCTTTCCATTGTTTATGGGAATTGACGGTGTTATGTATGCCGGACCAATTGCAGATGCGGCAGCAGCAATCGTCTGCGGATATTTCATGGTGAGGGAGCTTAAGGAACTTTCCGCGATGGACAGGAAGAAAAAAGAAGAATATGCAGCATAATGGTTGTAAGTAAATCAGGATATAAGCTGGAAAAAAATTTGTATATACTGATTAGTAAGAAAAATGAAATGAGATGATGACTTGAATATTGAGATTGTTATTCCAGTCTTCCGACCAGATGGACGACTGAAAATGAGTATAGAGAGATTATTGAGACAGAGTGTAATGCCGGACAGAATTTTGCTTGAAGTTCTTTATGAGAATCCGATTGATAGGGAAATCCCGGAAATCTATATGGATAAAAGAATTGAGGTCCGATATACTCCAAAGGAGGAATATGACCGGGCAGGAAGCAGAGATGCGATTTTACGGGAACTGGATTCGGATATTGTGATTTTTATGGTACAGACGGCGATACCACAGAACCGATATCTGGTAGAGAAGCTGACAGAACCGTTTAAAGAGGAGCGGACGGCGGTCGTGTATGGAAGGCATATGACAGATGATGAATGCAGTCCGATCGAGTGTTGTGTGAGACAGTTTAACTATCCGCCGAAAGGTATGACAAAGTCTTTGGAAGATACCGGAAAGCTTGGAATCCGGACATTTTTCAATTCTAATGTATGCGCAGCGTACAGAAGAAGTGCATATCTGGAGACAGAAGGCTTTGGAAAGAGGATGATCGCCGGAGAGGATATGCTTGCGGCGAGAAGACTTCTGGAAAAGGGCTGGCAGACGGTTTATGCGCCAGAGGCTGAGATTCTGTATTATCGCAATGACAATCTGCGCGAACTCTGGAAGCGTAGCTTTGATATCGGGGTTGCGCATGCGGAGCATCCGGAGATGATTGAAAATACAAAACCTGGAAAAGAAGGAATGCGGCTGGTCCGTGTGACTTCAGCGCTTCTGAAGCAGAATCATATGGAGGAATATTTAGGTGAAGTGGCGGCGCGAAGTGCGGTTCGGTATCTTGCCTATCATTTTGGAAAACATTATGCGCATTTACCGGAACATTTTGTCCGGAAATGTTCGGCAAATAAAGCGTACTGGGAGAAAGAATAATGGGACATTTTTATTTTACAAGACATGGACAGACTGTATGGAATGTGGAAAATAAAATCTGTGGTGCGACAGATATCGAGCTGACAGAGCTTGGACATGAGCAGGCAATGGAGCTTGGAAGAAAGATTAAGGAAGAGGGCGTAAAGATTGACGAGATCCTGTATTCGCCACTTGTCCGGGCGAAGGAGACCGCGCGCCATATTTCGGAGGTGACAGGGATTCCGATGCGTGAGGAGATGCGCCTGAAGGAGCAGAATTTTGGAAAATATGAGTCCACTCCGAGAAATGGGGAGGAGTTCAAAAAGGCAAAACAGAACTTTATCAATCATTTTGAAGGCGGGGAGACAATGCTTCATCTGTGCCAGAGGATTTACAATCTTCTGGATGACATTCGGAAAGAAGCGAATGATAAGGTTTATCTACTGGTTGCACATAATGGAATTTCCAGAGTAATCCAGTCTTATTTTTATGATATGACGAATGAAGAGTTTGCGGCATTTGGAATTAAGAACTGCGAATTGAGGAAGTATGAATTTCCGGAGTAGGAGTAGCGTATGAAATTACTTGTTAAGCAGAGAGTTTTTTCATGGACAGATTCATATGATGTTTATGATGAGAATGAAAATGCGAAGTATTTTGTAAAAGCAGAGTTTTTGTCGCTTGGACACCGGCTGCATGTATATGATATGGCAGGGAACGAACTCGGGTTGATTAAAGAAAAAGTGATGTCATTACTTCCAGTGTTTGAAATTGAAGTGAATGGGCAGACACTTGGACGGATTGAAAAGCGTTTTACATTGTTTCGACCGAAGTATGATGTTGAGTTTAATGGATGGCATGTAGAAGGAGATTTCATGGGATGGAATTATGATATCTATGAAGCATGCAGTCCTGTGGTACATATTACAAAAGAATTATTCCACTGGGGAGATACTTATGTACTGGATTTTGCAAATCCGGCAGATGAATTGATGGGACTTCTTCTGGTAATTACAATTGATGCGGCAAACTGCATTCAAAATAATTGATGTAATTTAATGAAATGTAAAAAAAGTCAAAAAAAACATAAAAAACACTTGCCAAACCGGTTGGTATGTGATAAGATTCTTTTTGTTGACGCGGAAGTGTCGGAATGGCAGACGAGCTAGATTCAGGTTCTAGTGCTCGCAAGGGCGTGTGGGTTCAAGTCCCATCTTCCGCATAATAAAAGAAACCTCAGGTGATTCGCCTGAGGTTTTCTTTTATTGTACCGAAGCGATCCCTGAACCCAGGGTCCAGGTCTTCGCTCCGCTACGGTCGGCGCAGAGCACTCGTCCACCGGACGAGTTGCGCCCCATCTTCCGCACAGATGTCTTGAATTAAATACATGAGAACATCGGATTGACAATCTCTTGTCAAGGTGCAATAATATCCGCGGAGGTAGTATTTGAAAACTACAAAACTATACTCTGACTGAATCACAACAATTTCATATCGAAATCGTTTCCGTCAACAGGTGACGGAGAAGGAGCTTATATTTATTAAGAGGTAAAATAAGACTCAGGGAATACGAAGAATAGCAGAAGCATTTGCAGGGAGAAGTATACCTTGATGATGCTTTTTTCATATAATAATTTGGAATTATGGAAAAAAGCATGGTTACACTCTATGTTTATGCTTATTTACGTGTTTCCGGACAGAAAAGGAGTAAGACATGACAGTTGAGATGCTAAAAGGAAAGATTCATCGTGCTACGGTAGTACAGGCAGAATTAGATTACGTGGGAAGTATTACCGTTGATGAGGAACTGCTGGAGGCAGCAGGAATTATGGAATATGAGAAGGTTCAGATCGTGGACGTGAATAACGGAAGCCGATTTGAAACTTATACGATCTGTGGTAAGCGTGGAAGCGGAATGATCTGCTTAAATGGCGCTGCGGCAAGATGTGTAAGTACAGGTGATAAGGTTATTATCATGTGTTATGCAAATTATGAGGCAGAAGAAGCCAAAGAACATAAACCAAAAGTTGTTTTCGTGGATGATGAAAATAAGATCAGCCGTGTGACAAATTATGAAAAACATGGGTTGTTGAAAGACCAGGAAAAATAAGGAATCTAAAAACAAAATGAAATTTGTTGAATTCAGAACAAGAGGCTATCTCCGAATTTATTATAAAGAGGAGAATTATCATGCAGGTAACAACAACAGTCGAAGAGACAAGAAAATTAGTTAAGAACTGGAAAAAAGAAGGAAAAACCATAGGTCTTGTACCGACCATGGGATTCTTACATGAAGGGCATGCAAGCCTGATAAGGAGATGCCGTGAGGAAAACGATATCGTTGTGGTATCCGATTTTGTCAATCCGACACAGTTCGGACCGACAGAAGACCTGGAAGCATACCCGAGAGATTTTAAACGTGACAGTGAGCTTTGTGAGAGCCTTGGAGCAGATCTGATCTTCCATCCGGAACCGAAGGATATGTATCATGATCCACATGCTTACGTAAGTATTGATACGTTATCTGATACCCTTTGCGGAAAGACAAGACCGATCCATTTTAAAGGGGTATGTACGGTTGTTTCCAAATTATTCAATATTGTAGCACCGGACAGAGCTTATTTTGGACAGAAGGATGCACAGCAGCTTGCAATCATCCGCAAGATGGTGCAGGATTTGAATTTTGATATCCATATCGTAGGCTGCCCGATCATCCGTGAGGAAGACGGACTTGCCAAATCATCCAGAAATACCTATTTAAGCGCAGAAGAGAGAAAGGCTGCACTGTGCCTTTCAAGAGCCGTTAAAACCGGTCAGGAGGCGATCTGCAAAGGAATTAAGGCAGAAGAAGTTCTGTCAAAGATGCGCGCAGTGATCGAAGCAGAGCCGCTTGCAAAGATCGACTATGTATCCATGGTAGATGCACTGGATATGCAGCCGGTCGAAAGTGTGGAAAAAGATGTTCTGGTTGCCATGGCAGTCTATATTGGAAAAACAAGGCTGATCGACAATTTCAGCTATGAGGTATAGCCTATGGAAAACAGAATGAAAAAAGTGGGAAAGGTCAGCTCTTTTCTTACAAAATATATCGGGATCATCATTATCTGTTTTTCCATCATTGCATTTTTCTGGCGTGACGGTTTTGCGTGGACAACGAGCTACACTTCTGTATTTCTCGGAGTTGCCATGTTCGGCATGGGGCTTACGATCAAGATGGACGATTTCAAAAGAGTCTTTTCCAGACCAAAAGAAATCCTGATCGGATTCATCGCACAGTACACGATCATGCCGGTGATCGCGTGGATCCTGTGTCAGCTGATGCAGCTGCCGACAGATTTGGCACTTGGCGTGATCCTGGTTGGTTGCTGTCCGGGCGGAACGGCAAGCAATGTGATCACCTATATCGCCGGAGGTGATGTGGCACTTTCTGTCGGAATGACGATCACATCAACTCTTGCAGCACCGATTGTAACACCACTTCTGGTGTATGTACTCGCCGGAGCCTGGGTAGAAGTATCCTTCTGGGCAATGGTAATTTCTGTAGTAAAGGTTGTTCTGGTTCCGGTACTTCTGGGAATTCTGATCAACTGGGTCTGGGGAAAACAGATCCAGAAAATATCAGAGGTTCTGCCACTGATCTCAGTTGTATCGATCGTAATGATCATCAGCGGAATCGTAGCCGTCAATGCAGAAAAAATCTTAAGCTGCGGACTTCTGGTTCTTGGAGTTGTGATGCTTCACAATCTCTGCGGAATGGGAATCGGACTTGGTGCAGCGAAAATTTTACATATTGAGTACGATAAGGCAACCGCTATTGCCATCGAAGTCGGAATGCAGAACAGTGGACTTGCAATTTCCCTTGCGACTGCCAATTTCGCGGCAAATCCACTGGCAACCCTTCCGGGGGCGATCTTCAGTGTATGGCATAATATATCCGGATCTTTGTTTGCAGGGATCCGCAGGAGCGGAGAACAGACGAAAGAGGCATATCAGGAAGTTACAGAATAAGAAAAATCCTGCGATTTTGAATTGGCAAAATCGCAGGATTTTTTGTACTCAGAACAGAAAATACAGAGACTAAAGCACGTCATTTTTGTACCGATTTGAATGGCAGATGAATGGGAAAGAAGAGAACAGGAACTCTTCTTTTCCATTCATTTGCCCCTCGCGTCAAACAAAAAAATTTCCCTCTTGTCAAATCATTCCGATTATGTTATATTATCAAATAGTTTGAATATAAAAATATTTTAAACGAAAAAGATTTTAAAACAAAAATAAATGGAGAGAACAACCATGAGAGGAAGGATATGCGGTACCGGTTCTTATATACCGGAGCATTATTACGACAACAATGATCTCGCGAAGTTTGTGGAGACGAATGATGAATGGATCCGTGAACGGACCGGAATTGTGCGCAGACATATTGCAGAAGAAGATACAACAGTCAGCATGGCGATAAAAGCGGCAAAAAATGCACTTACAGATGCAAAATTAAATGCAGACGATCTGGATCTGATCCTGGTATCTACAATCACGCCAAACACCGTGATCCCAAGCACTGCCTGCGAAGTCCAGAAAGAGCTGGGAGCAGTAAATGCAACCTGTTTCGACATCAGTGCCGCATGCAGCGGTTTTGTGTATGCCTACAATACTGCGCAGGCTTACATAGCAGCCGGAATGTATCAGAACATTCTGGTGATCGGAAGTGAAACCCTATCCGGAATTGTCAACTGGAAAGACAGAGGAAGCTGCATTCTTTTTGGTGACGGGGCAGGAGCAGCCGTGATCTGTGCAGAAGAAGGTGAAATCTTTCCGGCAGTTACCCATTCTGACGGAGCAAAAGGACAGGTACTTGCCTGCGAAAGCCGTCAGCAGAAAAACTGGCAGGACAAAGAAAATGAAAAACAGACTTATGTATCCATGGATGGACAGGCAGTTTTCAAATTTGCCGTAAAAAAAGTGCCGGAAGTCATTGGAGAACTTCTGCAAAAAGCAGATCTGACCGAGAAAGATATTGATCTTTTCGTTCTGCATCAGGCAAACTTACGGATCATCGAATCTGTGGCAAAACGGATGAAAACAGACCTTGCAAAATTCCCGGTCAACATTGAAGAATACGGTAATACATCATCCGCCAGCATCCCAATCCTCCTGGATGAACTGAACAAAACCGGTCGCTTCCACAAAGGACAGAAGATTGTTCTCTGCGGCTTCGGTGCCGGACTCACCTGGGGAGCCACACTCATAGAGTGGTAAATATAAAAATAATCAAACAATAAGGAGACTAAGAACATGTTAGAAAAAGTAAAAGAAATCGTAGCAGAAGGACTTGACGTAAACGTAGCAGACCTCACAGAGGAGACAACTTTTGAATCTCTTGGAGCAGATTCCCTTGATCTGATGGATATGGTTATGACATTTGAAGATGAATTTGGTGTGGAAATCGATACGGAAGCAATCGGTGATCTCAAGACAATCGGAAGTGTTGTAACATACATCGAAGGACTGAAAAAATAAGAATCGCAAAAACACAGACAGAAAGAGGTTGTAATATGAAAACAGAAGTAACCGAATTACTTGGAATCGAGTATCCGATCATCCAGGGCGGAATGGCCTGGGTTGCTGAGTATCATCTTGCGGCCGGCGTATCAAATGCCGGCGGGCTTGGGCTCATCGGGGCTGCAAGCGCCCCGGCTGAGTGGGTACGTGAACAGATCAGAGAAGCAAAAAAGCTGACTGATAAACCATTTGGAGTAAATATCATGCTGATGAGTCCTTATGCAGAGGACGTGGCAAAAGTAGTAGCGGAAGAAGGCGTAAAGGTTGTAACGACAGGCGCCGGAAGCCCGGAAAAATATATGAAAATGTGGAAAGAAGCAGGAATTAAAGTCATTCCGGTGGTTGCATCTGTTGCACTTGCAAGAAGAATGGAACGGTGCGGGGCAGATGCAGTTGTTGCGGAAGGATGTGAATCTGGAGGACACATCGGAGAAAATACGACTATGGTACTGGTTCCACAGATTGTAGACGCAGTGAAGATTCCGGTAATCGCAGCCGGAGGAATCGCAGATGGAAGAGGAATTGCGGCAGCATTTATGCTGGGAGCAAAAGCCGTACAGATGGGAACCCATTTTGTTGCGACCGAAGAATCTATCGTACATGAAAATTATAAAAATGCGATCATCAAAGCGAAGGACATTGATTCCAGAGTAACCGGAAGAAGCACAGGACATCCGGTAAGAGCACTTCGCAACCAAATGACGAAAAAATATCTGGACCTTGAGAAAAACGGTGCATCCTTTGAAGAACTTGAGCACCTTACACTTGGAGGCTTAAGAAAGGCCGTTGTAGACGGAGATGTGACAAACGGAAGCGTAATGGCGGGACAGAGTGCAGCCATGGTAAAAGAGATCATGAGCTGTAAAGACCTGATCCAAAAGCTGGTAAGTGAGACGGATGCACTGATCGGAGGCAAAGGATTTTATGAATAAAACAGCATTCATTTTCCCGGGACAGGGCGCGCAGAAGTGCGGTATGGGAAAAGATTTTTATGAAAACAGTGAACTTGCAAAAGAGATTTTTGATACAGCAACAGCAGAGCTGGGACTTGATATGACAAAGCTTTGCTTTGAAGAAAAT
Organism: Coprococcus sp. AF102-57; assembly: GCF_027686195.1. Lineage (NCBI taxonomy): Bacteria > Bacillati > Bacillota > Clostridia > Lachnospirales > Lachnospiraceae > Coprococcus > Coprococcus sp. AF102-57. The sequence goes on from NZ_JAQCSY010000012.1 coordinate 72,409, forward strand.
GAGCAGCTGGATCAGACAGAATACACTCAGGCAGCCATGGTAACAGCCTGTCTTGCAATGACAGCCGAGATTGAAAAGAGAGGTCTTACACCGGATGTGACAGCCGGGCTCAGCCTTGGAGAGTACTGTGCGATCAGCGCAGCGGGAGGCATGCAGCCGAAGGACGCCATTTCTCTTGTGAGAAAAAGAGGGATTCTGATGCAGAATACCGTTCCGGCAGGTGAAGGAGCCATGGCGGCAATCCTGGGACTGGATGGAGAAACGGTTGAAAAAGTGACGGAAGAAATTCCGGGTGCGTCTGTGGCAAATTATAACTGTCCGGGACAGATTGTAATTACAGGAAAGACCGCAGCGGTAGAAAAGGCAGCAGAGTCTTTAAAAGCAGCCGGAGCAAAAAGGGCGGTTCTGTTAAATGTAAGTGGTCCGTTCCACTCAAAGATGCTGGAAAGTGCAGGCGAAGAGCTTGCGAAGGAAATGGAGAAGAGAAATTTTGAACCACTTGCCATTCCTTATGTGACGAATGTTACGGCAAAATATGTGACAGATATCAAAGAGACAAAGGCACTTCTTGCAAAACAGATTTCTTCACCGGTACGATGGGAAGAAAGTGTGAGAACTATGATTGAAGATGGTGTAGACACTTTTGTGGAAATCGGACCGGGAAAAACACTCGCCGGATTTATGCGGCGTATCGACAAAAGTGTCAAAGTATATAATATCGAAACCTGGGAAGATATGGAAAAAGTAATTGCTGAACTGGTGTAAAAAACAGGCAATGGAAAGGAAAAGCATATGACAGACAGAGCAAATTTGGAAGGACAGATCGCGGTGGTTACCGGCGCGTCCCGTGGAATTGGAAAGGCAATTGCGAAGGAACTGGCTGCACAGGGAGCAATAGTTGTGATCAATTACAATGGTTCTGAAGCAAAAGCAGATGAAGTAAAACATGAAATTGTAGAAAAGGGTGGATGTGCCCAGTGTATGCAGTGCAATGTGGCAGATTACGAGGGATGTGAAGCATTTATAAAAGCAGTGATCGAGCAGTTTGGAAGAATCGATATTCTGGTAAATAATGCAGGGATCACAAAGGATGGTCTGCTGATGCGTATGAGTGAAGAAGATTTCTCCGATGTCATTGATGTCAATCTGAAAGGAACTTTCCATTGCATCCGTTTTGCATCCAGACAGATGATGAAGCAGAGAAGCGGAAAGATCATCAATCTTGCATCTGTAGTTGGAATCAGCGGAAATGCCGGTCAGGTAAACTATGCTGCATCTAAAGCAGGAATTATTGGAATGACCAAATCTGCGGCAAAAGAACTGGCATCCCGCGGAATCACGGTTAATGCGGTTGCACCGGGCTTCATTGAAACGGAGATGACAGAAGTTCTTTCCGATAAGCTCAAAGAAGAAATGAGAGGTCAGATCCCTCTTGCCAGAATGGGACACCCAGAAGATGTCGCGAAGGCAGTGGCGTTTCTGGCGTCTGATCATGCGAGTTACATTACGGGGCAGGTTCTGCAAGTCGATGGGGGGATGGTGATGTAAAAATGGTTGCAGAGAAGGTTGAGGGACAAATTGTACAAAAGATGTCCTTCAAATTCAGACTCGCAAACCATTCCGATGAGCCTCCTAAAACAAGGATCGTGTCAGCAAAGGCTTCCACAATCCTTTGAGTCTCATCTCCATTGCTCGAAAAATGAATTTGAATGACATCTTTTGTACAGTTTGTCATTCAACTTAACCTAAAAATACTTATAAGATGATAAATTTTATCAAAAAGTGAAACAGTCAACAACACACCAAAGGAGGCAATATGAAGCGCAGAGTTGTTATTACGGGGCTTGGAGCGATTACCCCGATTGGTAATACAGTAGAAGAATTCTGGAACGGTATCAAAAATGGAACCGTAGGAATCGGTTCGATCACAAAATTTGATACAACCGAGTATAAAGTGAAGATCGCAGCGGAAGTCAAGGACTTTGTTGCAAAGGAACGGATGGATTTCAAGGCATCGAAGAGAATGGAAACATTTTCCCAGTATGCGGTTGCAGCGGCGAAGGAAGCGTGTGCGGATGCGGGATTTGAAATTGAAAAAGAGGACCCATACCGTTGTGGCGTGATCATCGGTTCGGGAATCGGAAGTTTGCAGCAGATTGAGAAGCAGTACACGACGATTCAGGAAAAGGGACCGGGAAGGGTGGCACCACTGATGGTTCCGATGATGATTTCCAATATGGCAGCCGGAAATGTATCGATTCAGCTTGGGCTTAAAGGAAAGTGCACAAATGTCGTTACAGCATGTGCAACGGGAACCAATTGTATCGGGGATGCGCTTCGTGCCATTCAGTACGGAGATGCGGATGTAATGTTTGCAGGTGGTACGGAAAGTTGTATCTGTCCGACGGGGATTGCCGGATTTACCGCACTTACCGCACTTACTACCAGTGAAGATCCACTACGTGCATCGATTCCATTTGACAAAGACAGAAGTGGGTTTGTTCTTGGAGAAGGAGCCGGTGTGGTGGTTCTGGAAGAGCTGGAGCATGCGAGAGCAAGAGGCACAAAGATTTACGCAGAGCTTGCAGGTTACGGGGCAACCGGAGATGCTTACCATATCACTTCCCCGGCAGAAGACGGAAGCGGTGCGGCAAAGGCGATGGAGCTTGCGATGGAAGAGGGCTGCGTGACGCCGGAAGAAGTGCAGTACATTAATGCACACGGAACCAGCACTCACCACAATGATCTGTTTGAAACCTATGCGATCAAGAAAGCATTCGGCGATGCGGCAAAGGATGTGGTTGTGAATTCAACGAAATCCATGATCGGTCATCTTCTTGGTGCGGCAGGTGCAGTAGAGTGTATCGTTACTGTAAAATCCATTCAGGATGGATTTATCCATCAGACCGTTGGAACCAGGGAATGTGATGAAGAATGTGATCTGAACTATGCAGTTGGCGCACCGGTCGAAAAAGAGATCAAATGTGCGCTCACCAATTCCCTTGGATTTGGCGGGCACAATGCAACCCTTCTTTTGAAGAAGTATGAAGGATAGAGGTAGAAGGATGGAATTAGAAAATCTGGTAAAACTGATTCAGACCGTTTCAGATTCGGACCTGACAGGATTTCAGTATGAAGAAAACGGTGTGAAATTGAAAATACAGAAAGAAAAAGAACAGATGGTTGTCAGTACAGGGGCAGCACAGCTGACGACAGTACAAAACGTGCCAGGAGCGCAGAGTAATGCAGTATCGGCACTGAAGTCGGAGGATGGACCGGAAAAAGGAAAAGAAGCAGAAGGGCAGCTGATCAAATCCCCTCTGGTTGGAACCTTTTATGCAGCACCGTCGGAAGAGGCAGCACCATTTGTGGCAGTTGGCGATCATGTGGCAAAAGGACAGACGGTTGCCATCGTAGAGGCGATGAAGCTGATGAATGATATTGAGTGTGATTTTGACGGTGTGGTATCGGAAGTACTCGTGAAAAATGGAGAAACTGTGGAATACGGACAGCCATTATTCCGAATCGCATAGCTGAATGGAGGGCGAAAAGCATGAAACATTTGGGAATCAAGGAAATTCAGAAAATCATTCCGCACAGACATCCGTTTTTGCTGGTAGATTATATCGAAGATTACGAGCCGGGGGAATATGCAGTTGGCTATAAATGTGTGACTTACAGAGAGGACTTTTTTGCCGGACATTTTCCGCAGGAGCCGGTGATGCCGGGAGTGCTGATCGTAGAAGCACTGGCGCAGGTCGGTGCAGTAGCGGTTCTGATGCAGGAAGAAAATAAAGGAAAGCTCGGTTATTTTGGTGGGATTAAGAACTGCAAGTTCCGCAGAAAAGTTGTTCCGGGTGACAAGTTAAAACTGGAAGCAAGAATTATTCGTCAGAAGGGACCACTGGTAATCGGAGAAGCTGTTGCATCAGTGGATGGAGAAGTTGCAGTAAAGGCAGAGTTGTCTCTGATGATCGGGAAGGCGGAAACAGATGATTAAGAAAGTATTGATCGCAAACCGTGGAGAGATCGCAGTTCGGATCATCCGTGCCTGCCGGGAAATGGGGATCGAGACGGTTGCAGTTTATTCAGAAGCAGATAAAGAAGCATTGCATACACAGCTTGCAGATGAAGCAATCTGTATCGGACCTGCACCATCTTCGGAAAGCTATCTGAATATGGAGCAGATCATCAGCGCGACCATCGTGTCGGGAGCAGATGCGATCCATCCGGGATTTGGTTTCCTTTCTGAAAATACGAAATTTGCAGAGCTTTGTGAGAAGTGCAACATCATTTTTATTGGACCGGATTCGAAAGTGATCAGCAGGCTTGGAAATAAATCCGAGGCGAGAAATACCATGGCAAATGCCGGGGTTCCGATCATTCCGGGAAGCCGGGAAGCGATTTATGATGCAGCAAAAGGAAAAGAAGTTGCAAGAGAGATTGGCTATCCGGTGATCGTAAAGGCGGCTCTCGGCGGAGGCGGAAAAGGAATGCGTGTGGCGGAAAATGAAGCCGCATTTGACATGGCATTCCGTACTGCACAGAAAGAGACCAAGGCAGCTTTTGGAGATGACACTATGTACATCGAGCATTTTGTGCAGCATCCGAAGCACATTGAATTTCAGATCATGGCGGATAAGTATGGAAATGTGGTGCATTTAGGAGAACGGGACTGTTCGGTGCAGAGAAATCATCAGAAGATGATCGAAGAATCCCCATGTGCCGTGATTTCGGATGAGCTTCGCCGGAGAATGGGCGAAGCAGCGGTAAAAGCGGCAAAGGCAGCGCATTACGAAAATGCAGGAACCATTGAATTTCTGCTGGAAAAGAGTGGAAAATTTTATTTTATGGAAATGAATACCAGAATCCAGGTGGAGCATCCGGTCACAGAATGGGTGACAGGGATCGATCTGATCAAGGAACAGATCCGGATTGCAGACGGTCAGCGGCTTTCCTTTACGCAGGAAGATGTAAAACTGACCGGTCATGCCATTGAGTGCAGGATCAATGCGGAAAATCCGGAAAAGAATTTCCGTCCGTGTCCGGGAACGATCACCGATATGTACCTTCCGGGAGGAAAGGGTGTGCGGATTGATTCAGCAATTTATAGTGGATACACCGTACCGCCATATTATGACAATATGCTGGCAAAGCTGATCGTATTTGCAAAAAACCGTACCGAGGCGATCCGGAAGATGCAGAGTGCACTTGGTGAGGTAATTATAGAAGGTATTGATACTAATGTGGATTATCAATATGATATTTTGCATGATCCAAAGTATCAGGCAGGAGATTTTGATATTGAATTTATTGCCGAAAGAGAAGCAAAGAATCGGCAAGGTTAGCTCTACAAAGCGGAGGTAAAGCAATTTGAAACTGTCAAATATGTTCAAGAAAACAAGCAGAAGAGGGTATATATCTCTTGGCGAAGGAAAGCCTGCCCATATGGCACCGGAGGTTCCGGAGGGACTTCTGAAAAAATGTAACGTTTGCAAATCTGCCATTCTGACAGAGGATGTGAAGAAGGGGTATTATATCTGTCCAAAATGTCAGAATTATTTCCGTGTGCATGCGATGCGCCGGATTGAAATGGTAGCAGATGCGGGCACCTTTGAAGAGTGGGACAAGGGACTTACTTCGGGAAATCCGCTGCATTATAAAGGCTATGAAGAAAAGGTAGAAGCACTGCAGGAAAAGACCGGGCTTGATGAGGCGGTTGTAACCGGAAAAGCGAGGATCGCGGGAAATGAAGTAGTTCTTGCAGTCTGTGACGGGCGATTTATGATGGCGAGCATGGGAAAGGTGGTTGGCGAAAAAATTACTCGTGCAGTAGAAAAGGCAACCGGTGAGAGACTTCCGATTATCATATTTGCCTGTTCCGGAGGTGCCAGAATGCAGGAGGGGATCCACTCTCTGATGCAGATGGCAAAGACTTCGGCGGCACTGAAAAGACACCATGATGCAGGCTGTTTATATGTAAGTGTGCTGACCGATCCGACAACCGGTGGGGTAACGGCAAGTTTTGCCATGCTTGGAGATATCATTCTTGCCGAGCCGGGGGCGCTGATCGGTTTTGCAGGTCCTCGTGTGATTGAACAGACCATAGGGCAGAAGCTTCCGAAAGGATTCCAGAGGGCAGAATTTCTTCAGGAGCACGGATTTGTGGATCAGATTGTGGAGCGTCCGCGTCTTAGGGAGACACTGGCGGAAATTGTAGCAATGCATAAGCAGAGGACATACGATTTGCCGGAAGTAGAAGAAAAGGAAACACAGGCGGTACAGAAGAATTTGACACCATGGGAACGGGTGCAGTTATCCAGAGACAAGGCTCGTCCGGTCGGTGCGGAGTACATTGAAGAATTGTTTACAGATTTTATGGAATTTCATGGAGACCGTTATTACCAGGATGATAAGGCGATCATTGGCGGGATTGCAAGATTTCACGGAATGCCGGTGACGGTGATCGCGCAGGCAAAGGGCCGCACGACAAAAGAAAATATCGAGCGTAACTTTGGGATGCCGTCACCGGACGGATACCGCAAAGCCCTTCGTCTGATGAAACAGGCAGAGAAATTTAACCGTCCGGTCATCTGTTTTGTAGATACGCCGGGAGCGTTCTGCGGGCTGGAAGCAGAAGAGAGAGGACAGGGTGAGGCAATCGCAAGAAATTTATTTGAAATGTCAAATCTTCAGGTTCCGATCCTGTCTGTTGTGATCGGAGAAGGTGGAAGCGGGGGGGCTCTTGCGATGGCAACTTCAGATGAAGTGTGGCTTCTTGAAAATTCGATTTACTCCATTCTTTCGCCGGAAGGATTTGCAAGTATCCTGTGGAAGGACAGCAGCCGTGCAAAAGAGGCGGCAGGTGTGATGAAGCTGACAGCAGATCATCTCCTGAAAGCCGGTATCGTGGAACGGGTGATTCCGGAGCCGGAAGACTTCAATCTGGAAACATTTACAGAAGTGACAGATCCGATGGATGATTATATCAGTATTTTTTTGAAAAAATATGGAGCAATGACAAAGGAAGAACTTACCGAAAAGCGGTATGACAGATTCCGCAGGATGTAGTAGAAAGAGGAGAAGAAAAATGAAAAGATTACCGGAACTTGTGATTGGTGATTTGAAAGTAAAAAGACCGGTCATTCAAGGGGGAATGGGAGTCGGTGTGAGCCTTGGACAGCTTGCCGGAGCGGTTGCAAAGGAAGGCGGAGTCGGGATCATCTCAACCGCACAGATCGGATTTCGTGAACCGGATTTTGAAACGAATACAAGGGCGGCAAATATTCGCGCAATTGGATCTGAATTCCAAAGAGCAAGAGAGACGGCTCCGGATGGTGTGATCGGATTTAATATCATGGTTGCGCTGAAGGATTATGATGAACATGTGAAAGCAGCAGTGGATGCCGGAGCAGATCTGATCGTATCCGGGGCAGGGCTTCCGATCGAGCTGCCGGGACTTGTGGAGAGTAGCAGTACCAAGATCGCTCCGATCGTATCGACCGAAAAATCGGCTAAAGTTATTTTAAAATACTGGGATAAAAAATTTTCCAGGACCGCAGATCTGGTTGTGATCGAGGGACCCAAAGCCGGAGGACATCTGGGGTTCGACCGGGAGCAGCTGGAAACTTACACACAGGAAAGTTATGATAATGAAATCGAGAGGATCATGGCAGTGGTCAGAAAGTACGCCCAAAAATATCAGGTGCATATCCCGGTGGCAGTAGCCGGAGGAATTTCGGATAAAGATGCGGCAGAGCATGCCTTTTCATTAGGAGCAGATGCGGTCCAGGTGGCAACAAGATTTGTCACGACCTGGGAGTGCGATGCAGATCTCAGTTATAAGCAGAGTTATCTGAATGCGAAGAAAGAGGATGTCATTCTGGTGAAAAGTCCGGTTGGAATGCCGGGAAGGGCAATTAAGAATCCATTTATCAGTCATGTAATGGCAGGAGAGAGGGTGAAGCCTAAGAGATGTCTTGGGTGTCTGAAAAACTGTAACCCGGCGGAAGTGCCATACTGTATCACGGAAGCACTAATCAAAGCGGCAAAAGGTGAGATTGGGGAGGCACTTCTGTTCTGCGGAGCGGATGTGTGGAAAGCAGAAAAAATAGAAACTGTGAAAGAAGTGATTGATTCTTTGTTAGGTGACTGTGTATAATTGAACTAGAAAAAGACACAGCAAGGAGAAGAAGGGGAATTGGACGCATACGAAAGCATCAATAAGATATTGGTACATCTTTTTAATGATATATGGGAATTAGAAGAAAAGGCAGTGATCACAGAAGAATTCAAGGATCTGACGAACAATGATATGCATATCATTGAGGCGGTCGGTCTGGGTGACGGGAATAATATGTCCACGATCGCGAAGAAGCTCGGAATCACGGTCGGATCACTGACAACTTCGATGAACAGTCTGGTCAATAAAAAGTATGCAATCCGCCACCGGAGCGAAGAAGACCGGAGGATCGTCAATATCCAGCTGACGGAAAAAGGGGAGAAGGCATATCATCATCATGCGAATTTTCATAAGAAGATGGTAGAAGCTGTTGTTGAGACGCTGGATGAAGAAGAGATCCCGGTTCTGACAAAGGCACTGGACAATCTGTATCAGTTTTTTAAGACGTATAACGGTTAAAATGAAAAATCCTCTGTCACTCTTTCATTAGAAAGGGCAGGCAGAGGATTTTTGGATTCTCTGGCTATACATGGATCCGGTCTAATACTTCTCCGATCGGCTCATGGATCGTCAGAGTTGCGCCTACATCACGGGCAGTTGCATCCTTGTTGATGAGTACCAGATATTTGCCGTGGAAATAATCGATAAATCCGGCAGCAGGGTAGACTACAAGAGAAGTACCGCCGATGATCAGCATATCTGCTTCTGAGATGGCGCGGATACTTTTCTGGATAATCTGATTATCCAGTCCTTCTTCGTAGAGAACTACATCCGGGCGGATAGTTCCGCCGCAGTCGCAGGTTGGGATTCCTTTCGATTCTTTTACAAAACGTGCACTGTACTGCTTTTTGCAACGCATGCAGTAATTGCGGTGGATACTTCCATGAAGCTCCAGTACATTTTTGCTTCCGGCAGCCTGGTGGAGTCCGTCGATATTCTGTGTGATAACGGCGGTCAGCTTTCCGGCGGCTTCCAGCTCGGCAAGCTTCAGATGCGCTTTATTTGGCTTCGCATCAAGGAACATCATTTTCGCTTTATAAAAATCATAAAATTCTTCCGTGTGCTGCATAAAAAAGCTGTGGCTTACAATCTGCTCCGGTGAGTAGCGGTATTTTTGTCTGTAGAGTCCGTCTGAACTCCTGAAGTCCGGAATATTACTCTCGGTAGAGACGCCGGCACCGCCGAAAAAGACGATTCGGTTGCTCTCGTTAATCATGTCCTGTAACTGTCTGATCTTGTCCATAATTTGATAACCTCTTTTCCTGGAAAATCAAAACCTGTCTTTTTAATCACAGTATACCAAATGAAACGAAAAAAGAGAATAAAATAAAAAAATTCCTTGTCCCCAAAACATGCACCGAGTATACTATAAAGTATTGGATTGTGGAAAATTGGGGAAATCCGCAGACAAAATACATATGTCAAGGAGAGCGTAATATGAAAATGTCAAATATGAGGAATCTGTGTCTGATTTTATTGGGGAATACAGTATATGCACTTGCAATTGTAATGTTTATCCTGCCGAATGATATCATTACCGGAGGGACCACGGGGCTTGGAATTGCCGTAAACCATTATTTCGGATTACAGATTCATACATTTGTACTGATCTTCAACACACTGATGTTTCTTCTGGGGGCGGCAGTGCTTGGTATGAAATTTGCACTTACTACACTGGTCAGTACGTTTTATTATCCGATCATTCTGGGAATACTGGAGAATGTTCCAGTATTACAGAACGTCACAGACGATAAGATGCTTTCGACGATCTGTGGAGGTCTGATGATCGGACTTGGAATCGGAGTTGTTATAAGATGCGGAGCATCAACAGGAGGTATGGATATCCCACCGCTGGTATTGAATAAGAAATTCGGGCTTCCGGTATCTGTTATGCTTTATGTATTTGATTTTGCGATTCTGATCTTCCAGATGGTATTTACCAATAAAGAAGAGGTCATCTATGGTATCCTTCTGGTACTGATTTACACGGTGATGCTGGATAAAGTGCTTCTGATGGGATCGACCAGAACACAGGTCAAGATCATTTCCGGAGAGTATGAGAAGCTGAACCATCTGATCCAGGAGAAGCTTGACCGAGGAACTACACTGGTCTACACGCAGACCGGTTATTTGAGAAAGGATCAGCCGATGATCCTTACCGTTGTATCTAACCGTGAACTGATGCGGCTGAACCAGATCGTGCAGGAGATAGATCCGCACGCATTTATGATCATTGGCAATGTAAATGAGGTCAGAGGACGGGGATTTTCAACACAGAAAGTATATAAAAACGAAGTGGGCATGAATGAATAAACAAGAGCTTGAGAATGAGGAAGTAAGACAGGAAGAGAAAAAAGCAAAGAAGAAAAAGGTCCGGAAAAAGAAGACCATGCTTGGACATATCCGCAGTATCATCAGTATTCTACTGGTTGTGGGAATCATCGGAGGAAGCTACTGGTATTACGCATTCCAGTACAGAACCGAGATGGAGCCGGAAACTAACCGGAAGGTGACGAATACGGATTCCGTTTACACGATGGAGCAGTATCTGAAAACGCTGAAGCGTAACCAGACTGTTTATAAGTACGCCTGCGATGAAGCTGAAGTAGATAATTACTACGGGACTTATGTTGTGCCTGGTCTGAAGTCAACAAGAACGCTGAAAGTAAAAGGGGACGGAGAAGCAGAAGTTTGCACATCCATGACACCACAGGGACTTGCAATTACAGAGGATTATATTCTGGTCAGTGCTTATTGTAAGACAAAGGCACATGATTCGGTGATCTATGTGATCGACAAAGAAAGCAGACGGTTTGTGAAAGAGATTGTGCTGAACACCAAAGCACATGTGGGTGGAATGGCATACGATACGATGAACCAGATCCTGTGGGTGACAGGACAGGGTTCCACTTGGGCGCAGGCAAATGCGATCACGCTGTCCCATCTGGAGAACTATTCCTTTGATGATGGGTATCATCCGATTGAATTCGATATGTCTTACAATCTTTACAAGATCAAGCGGGCATCATTTATGACGTATCATGACGGTGCATTGTTTGTCGGATTCTTTACACAGGATAATGCCAGTGTCATTGAAAAATATCTGATCAATGCAGACGGTACCTTGTATGAAAAAGAAGATATGAACCTGAAACGGACGGTCGGCGTGACGGATCCGGTTGCCTATGCGGTCAGTATGCAGGTAATTTCCGGTAAGGTGCAGGGAATGGCATTTTACAACAATAAGATCCTGCTTACCAGATCCTGGGGGATCCTGCCATCGGAGGTACAGATCTTCAACTATTCCAGATATGGAATCTTGTCAACTTCCGAAGCTTATAAGACGATCAAGTTTCCAGAGAGACTGGAACAGATCTATCAGGATGGTGGCAGCATTTATGCACTTTTTGAGTCGGGGGCTTATGCCTACCGGATGTCATCCATTAACCGGATTGACCGGGTTGTGAAGTTGAAAGGAAGCAAACTGGTAAAATAAAGACTGAAATCCATGAAATTTGCTTGAATCGGAAGTAGATTTATGGTAAAATATATGAGTGGTTCAAACATCAGGAGGTGTGATTAGTAATGGAAATTTTAAAAACAGTACTTTTAATTTTATTTGCAATAGATTGTATCGCATTGACAGTAATCGTATTGATGCAGGAAGGTAAGTCAGCAGGTCTTGGAACAATCGCAGGTATGGCAGATTCTTATTGGGGACAGAACAAAGGACGTTCTATGGAAGGCGCACTTGTTAAGTCTACCAAGTTTTTAGCAATTCTGTTTATCGTACTTGCAGCAGTCCTGAACCTGAAAGTTTTTGCATAACGAATGATTGAAAGAAGATGAGGAACACTCTATAGTATCTATAGGGTGTTCCTTTTTTGACAGGAGAAGAGATGGACGAATTATTTGAAAAAAGAAAGAAAATTATTTATGAATTTATCTGTGATGAATTTTATGTGCCGATGAAGCTGAAAGAGCTGTCGATGCTGCTTCAGGTTCCGAAAGATCAGAAAGGGGAACTCAAAGCTGTCATGGACAGCCTGGAAAAGGAAGGCAGGGTACATGTCACACAGAAAGGAAAATACATCAAAGGTGAGGCAAAGCAGCTGCGGGGAATGTTCCAGGCAAATGCGAGAGGCTTCGGCTTTGTTACTGTGGAAGGTGAGAGTGAAGATATCTTTATCTCTGAAGATGATATGAACGGTGCCATGCAGGGAGATGAGGTAGAGGTTGTCATCACCAAAGCACCGGAAGGAAAGCGCAGAGAAGGAAAGATCACGAAGATCGTACAGAGGGGAATCCAGCGGATCGTCGGCTATTATCAGAGCCGGAAGAATTTCGGATTCGTTGTGCCGGATAATGAGCGTTTCCTGCAGGATATCTTCGTACCGGCAGAGCGTTCTAAAGGAGCTGTGACCGGGCATAAGGTTGTGGTCGAGTTGACCTCTTATGGGGAGAATGGAAAGAAGCCAGAAGGAAAGATCGTAGAGATCCTGGGACATGTGACCGATCCGGGAGTTGATATTTTGTCGATTGTCAAAGGATATGATCTGCCAACCGAATTTCCGGAGAAGGTACTGAATCAGGCAGAGCGTGTGGCAAAAGCAGTGACGACCGCTGATATGGCAGGACGGAAAGACGTGCGGAGCTGGCAGACCGTGACGATCGACGGCGAGGATGCGAAGGATCTGGATGATGCGATCACTCTGACAAAAGAGGGAGACCGTTATATTCTGGGTGTGCATATCGCTGATGTGACCAATTATGTGCAGGAGAACAGCGCCCTTGACCGGGAAGCACTGAAAAGAGGTACCAGTGTTTATCTGGCAGACCGTGTGATCCCGATGCTGCCAAGAGTTCTGTCTAATGGAATGTGTTCATTAAACGCAGGCGAGGACCGGCTGGCACTGAGCTGTATCATGACCATTGATGCGAAGGGAAATGTAATCGATCACCAGATTGCAGAAACTGTGGTAAATGTGGATGAACGCATGAGCTATACCAGTGTGAAAAAGATTCTTGAGGATCGGGATGAGGCAGAATGCGAACGGTATCATGATCTGATCCCGATGTTTGAACTGATGAAAGAACTGTCACACATTTTGAGGGAAAGACGCCACAGAAGAGGGGCAATCGACTTTGATTTTCCGGAGGCAAAGATTATTTTAAATGAAAGCGGTGAGCCGGTGGATATTAAGGCTTACGACCGCAACGTGGCAACGAAGATCATCGAGGATTTTATGCTTGTGGCAAATGAGACGGTTGCAGAGGATTATTTCTGGCAGGAGATTCCATTCTTATACCGTGTGCATGAAACACCGGATGATGATAAGATGAAGAAACTTGTAACATTTTTGCAGAATTTCGGATATACCATGCATATGCAGGGAGGACAGGAGATCCGTCCAAAGGAAGTCCAGAAGCTTCTGGATAAGATCGAGGGGACTCCGGAAGAAGCCATGATCTCAAGGCTTGCACTTCGTTCGATGAAGCAGGCAAGATATTCGCCGGATAATGACGGACATTTCGGACTTGCGACCCAGTATTATACGCATTTTACTTCACCGATCCGGCGCTATCCGGATCTGCAGATCCACCGGATCATCAAAGATAATCTTCGAGGCAGGATGAACGATGCAAAGAGGAATCATTATGAAAAAATCCTGCCGGAGGTGGCGATGGAGACAAGCTCCTTAGAGCGCCGTGCGGATGAGGCAGAGAGAGAGACGCTGAAGCTGAAGAAGGTACAGTATATGCGGAATTTCTTCGGACAGGAATTTGAAGGAGTTATTTCGGGTATCACAAAGTGGGGAATCTATGTAGAGCTTCCGAATACCGTAGAAGGGCTGGTACATGTTACCAATATGACGGACGATCATTATGATTACGACGAAGAACATTATCAGATGATCGGTTCCCATCTCAGAAAGACCTATAAGCTGGGGCAGAAGGTGCGTGTGAAGATGATCGATTGTGATGAGATATCAAGAACCATTGATTTTAGACTTGTAAAGGAAAGAAAAGAGGAGAGAGAAGATGGCTAAGGCAAAAGCGCAGGGCAAGATGATTGCGAACAATAAAAAAGCGTATCATGACTATTTTATCCTGGATACTTATGAGGCGGGAATTGCACTTGCAGGTACGGAAGTAAAATCCCTCCGCATGGGAAAATGCAGCATCAAAGAATCCTTTATCCGTATTGAGGATGGGGAAGTGTTCATCTATGGAATGCATATCAGCCCATACGAAAAGGGAAATATTTTCAATAAAGATCCTCTGCGTGTGAGAAAGCTCCTTCTTCACAAATCGGAGATCAACAAACTGATCGGCAAGACCAAGGAAAAAGGAATGGCGATCGTGCCACTGAAGGTGTATTTCAGCAAGAGTCTTGTCAAGGTAGAGATCGGACTGGCAAAAGGTAAAAAACTATATGATAAGCGTGATGATATCGCGAAAAAAGACCAGAAGCGTGAGGCAGAAAGAGAATTCAAGATCCGCAATTTCGGATAAAACAAAACTGTCCCCTTGAAAAAAGTGAAAATTGTATATTTTTACAGAGACAGTGACGCGGTACAATGTTCAATAACCTGATGAATCAATGTACTATAGTGTTTCACAAGGAATAAGAAAGGATGGGACAGACTATGAAAACAAATTCAACCGTTATGAAAATTGCACAGACAGCGCTGTTTGCTGCACTTTGCTACGTAATCTTTACGTATCTGCAGATTAAAATACCGATGCCGGGAGGAGATGCAACATCAATCCACCTTGGAAATGCGTTCTGTGTGCTTGCCGCACTTCTTTTGGGCGGCTGGTACGGCGGACTTGCGGGAGCGATCGGAATGGGAATCGCGGATGTGATGGATCCGATCTATATTACCGGAGCACCGAAGACATTTATCCTGAAGCTCTGCATCGGACTGATCACAGGACTTGTAGCGCATAAGATCGCAAAGATCAATGAAAGCACCGACAAGAAATACATTTTCAAATGGAGCCTGCTGGCTTCTGTTGCCGGACTTGCATTTAATGTTATTGCAGATCCCATCGTCGGATACTTTTACAAACAGTACATTCTGGGACAGCCGCAGCAGATGGCAGAGGTTCTTGCAAAATGGAGCGCAGCTGCTACCTTTGTAAATGCGATTCTTTCTACGATTGTTGTAGTGATCATCTACAATGCGCTGAGACCGGCACTTGCAAAGAGCGGAATGCTGGAAGTGGGGAAGACAAAAGAAGCGTAAAATGACAGAGTGAGTAAATTATATGCGGAGATGCCTTGACATGAGCCTGGATGTCCGCATATAATATATAGAGCAAATGGGAGGGCAGAAGGCTGACTTCTGAACGGATCTTGTTTGCAGAAGCGTATTTTTGATGATACGGCTTCCAAGAACCAGGGCTTGTACTGGTTTCGACGGGGGCACGGAAGTCAAGGAAGCCATCCGTAGCGGGACACTACGTTAAAAGTTCCAACTAAATATAAACGCAGACGAAAATTTAGCGTACGCTGCCTAGTTGCAGCAGTCGGTCTTGAGTCTCTCATCGCTTAAGTAACCGGCTTCGACCAGATGAGGCACTTCGTTTCCAAAGCTTTGAGGGAATGGAAGAATTTATGAAGCTACTAAAGTAAGTAGCCTGTTGTTCGGCGGCTTATGGAGGGAATGTCAAAAGAATGACTGTGATGGGAGATGCCTTTATGGAAGAGCTTTCGGACAGGGGTTCGATTCCCCTCAGGTCCATACCTGTAAAACCGCTGAAAATGAGATGATTCAGCGGTTTTTGAATATGATGAGTCAAAATGAGGAGAGAGCTTTTTGCTCTCTCCTCATTTATCATATACTCTGCATTTAACAATATCGGTCTCTCTTTTTCTGCAACTGATTTTCCAATGGAACGATGTTTACATATTCGGCATGATTCTCTTCGATACATGTCCTGACGGCATCAATGTCATCCGGATGGATCAGAAGCGCCATTCCGCAGGCTGCTTTGCCGTCAGTGTCACGTGGGGCAGGTGCAATCCGGTTAGGAAGACCTTGCTTATCCAGAAGCTCATGGAGCATCATGCCCTGTGTGTGATTGTCAAAGAGAATATAATAGCGGATATGTTTATTTTTTTCTTCCATTTTACTGATTCAGCATCTCCACAAATGCTCCGATTCTTGTACGAAGCTGTTCAGCATCTTTATCGGTGTAATCTGTTTCCAGAGAGAGTACCGGAATATTTTTCGCCTTCAGTGCTTCTGAAACTGCAAGCTTTTCTGTGTCATACAGGCAGCAGAACATCAGACTGCAGTCGATGACGCCATCTACCTGATATTCGTCTACCATACGGAGAATATCGTCGATACGTCCGGTATTTGGTGTGAAGCATGCACAATTTGTCTTCATGTAACGTTTGGACAGATTCATGAACTGTTCATCCAGTGTTTCACCGGATTCGTCTACAAGATTTTCAAAATATCTTGTTCCTGTACACATCTCTTCACAGACAACAGCAGCGCCGCTTGTCTCGATGATGTTATGTAATTTCCAGTTCGGAACTGCAAGAGGCGTTCCTGTGATCAGGATACGTTTTGTGCCTTCTGGTACAACAGATACACCATCCTTGATTCGTTGTTCCAGTTCGTCAGCCAGACGGTTACACATCTGGGCGCAACGTACCGGATCATCGAAGAAAGAAATCTGGGTCATGAGCAGAGCATCTCGTCCGGAAATTGGCAGACATTTTGATTTTCTGCAGTCATAAACTCTCTGAAGAGCTTTACGCTTCTCATTGCAGATACTGATCGCTTCTGCAAGCTTTTCCGGTGTAATTTCGTTTCCGGTGAATTCTTCTACAATCTTTGCAAAATCTGTAATTTCTTCTTTCCATTTGATAATATCTTTCTCACGCTTCATCTGTGGAACGTCCATAATATGCATTGGAACGTCTTTCCCGAGAATCTCGTAAGCTTTCTTCTTGCCATCGCAGGTAGTTTCCCCGACATACATATCTGCGATACGGAAGAACGGACAGGTACGTCCAAGTCTTGCTCCTACAGAAGCTTTTACAAGTGGACAGACATTTTTCGGAAGGACTTTTTCGCCGTCCGGAACCCAGAACTGTGATCCACCGCAAAGTCCTGTTACGATACCATTTGCAGCGATAATTACTTCATCCGGTACATATACGCAGAAGGTTCCGAATACCTTGCGTCCTTTTTTCTGCTCTTCAATGAGTTCAGCCGGGCGGATACCGTGCACCTCAGCGATGACCATATCCCAGAAGTCCATTGCCTTCGGGCGGTTTTCCTGTGTCATAAATACATCCCCAACTGCTGTCGGAAGAACCTGACAGAGATTGTCATGATTTTTGACATCCATCCCAAGGTCTTCCCACATTTTTTCATAATCAGCCATTTCATTTCCTCCTTTTATACAATGACGATTTGTTAGTATCCATATATTTTGTCGCTATCTATATAAAATATTGTACAAAATGACGAATGAGTTAGTCAATGCATATGGTGAAATGTGTAAAATAACTATAAATAGGACGATATATAGAAAAAATGAATTATTGAAATACGTTTTACGTATAACCATGCAAATGTGGAATGTTGAAACTATAAAATCCTTATGATATACTGAGAAAACAGATTAACGTATAGAATAGAATTTGAAGAAAACAAATTTACTGAAAATTTAAATATAAAGACTGAGGTGGAAGAGTATGCTGGAGACCGAAAGATTAATACTGAGAAAATGGACAGAGGAAGATGCGGAAAGTCTGTTTGAATACGCAAAAGATCCGGAGATCGGACCTGCTGCAGGATGGCCGCCGCATAAGAGTGTGGAGGAAAGCAGAGCTGTCATCAAAAATGTATTTGATGGAGCAGAGTGCTACGCAATCTGTGAAAAGGAAAAGAATATTGCGATAGGTGCTGTGGAACTGAAACTGAATGGATACACGAATAAAACAAAGCGTGACGATGAGTGCGAGCTTGGATATTGGCTTGGACAGCCATTCTGGGGAAGAGGCTATATGCCGGAAGCTTCCAGAGAGTTATTGAGACATGGATTTGAAGATCTTGGCATGACAACAATCTGGTGCGCTTATTATGATGGCAATCTGAAATCAAAAAGAGTGCAGGAAAAGCTGGGATTTGTTTATCATCATACCTGTAATGAAGTTCCTGTGCCGCTTTTACATGAGGTGCGAGTCGAGCATACGAATGTTATGACAAAAGAGCATTGGGAAGAAATCTACAGGTAATGGTCTGGAAAGCAGGAAGTAAGGGGGAGATATGCTGACGGAAAAAGAGAAAATCTGTAAAAAAATCTGTAAAAAAAACTAAAAAAAGTATTGACATTTGTAGAAAATAATAGTAAACTAAACAAGTCGCATAAATGTGATGAGGGATCATAGCTCAGCTGGGAGAGCATCTGCCTTACAAGCAGAGGGTCATAGGTTCGAGCCCTAT
>NZ_JAQCSY010000012.1:91078-103525 GCF_027686195.1 Coprococcus sp. AF102-57
ACGAAGGAGTCCTTGTGTGGGACTTCTTTTTGCATGGAAAAACGGTATGTTTACATTGTCCAATGTCTTGAAACTTTTACATATATGATAGCTAATGGCTCCCACACATCACATCTCTGCAACAAATAAGTTTGAGTGCCAGTTGTATGAAGACGGGTGTCACAACCGTATTTGTCAATAACTTTTATCTATCTCCTCATGTCATTGTTTTTCTTGCACGCTCTCACAAAATGAATTATCCTAAAATAGAACATAAACTTCGAAAATAGGAGGATATAGAATATGGCAAAGATAGATCATGCAGCAATCAGAACGGCATCTTACGAGAATGCACAGAAATTTTTTGAAGATGTATTTGAAATGCATATGTGGAGAGAGAGCGGTGAAAAACCGGGAAGAAAATGCTGGTACGAAGAAGGAATCCAGCTCTGCGAAATGGAAGAAATTAACACAGAGGGAGAAAATGGCTACGACCACATTTCAATCGCGGTGGATTCCGTGGAAGAAACGATGGAAAAGATCAAGGCTTATCCGGTAAAAGCAATCAACGACCACTGGTTCTCATTGCCGAATGGAACGAAAATAGAATTAAAACTTCTGGAAAACTGGAAGGTAAATAAATAGAATTTGGAAGTTGGAAGTTTCTGATACCAGAGGATGCAAGACGCGTTTCCGGAACAAGAGAAGAGGCAATCGCGTATCTGGGATAAGAAAAAAGATAGAGTACGTTTATGAGAAGAAAAATTTTTCAAGACGGACTCTATCTTTTTAGTTTCTGAGATAACGGGAATCTGCAGACGATGCTTTTAAATTACTTTGGATTTCAGCAAAGAATCAATCAGCCGAGATGCTTCACTGCGCGTGATCGTATCCGGATTCCATTCCGGTACTTTTTTCTTCTGGCTGCACAGTCTCTGCAAAAGTGCAACCTGTTTTGCTGTAGCAGGCTGCACTTTTTTTATTTTATATGTAAGTTGCTGTGGCTTGAAAAGAGAAGGATCCTCATTTTCAAAATAGTGTGCCAGTGTCTGATACAGCTTGGCTGTGGCAAGTGCATCATAGTAGGCGCGGTGCGCAGCTTTATTTTCAATCTGGTAGTATTCACACAGACTGGAGAGACTTTTGGAGGGAAGTGATTTTAAGGTGCGCTGGGCAATCTTAAATGTGTCGATTCCAAATTTTTCAAAAGTAAGTCCTAAATTGGAAGCACCTGATTTCATGAAGCTGTAATCAAAGCCTACATTGTGGCCGATCAGGACATCATCTTCACAGAATTTAAGAAAATCACTGATCACAGCATCGGCAGGTCTGGCATTTGCAACCATTTCATTCGTAATGCCGGTGAGATTCGTGATCATCGGGGAAATCTCTTCCTGTGGATGAATGAATTCCATAAAACGTTCGGCAACCTTTCCGTCACGGACTTTCAATGCTCCGATTTCAATAATTTCATTATATAGTGGGTCAAGCCCGGTTGTTTCCAGGTCAAAACAGACATAGGATTTTAGCATTTCAAAACCTCCGTTTCTGAAATCCTATTTTAACAGATGCAAGGAGAAAGTGCCATAGTTTTCTTGATACAAATCTCTCTGGATGGTAAGATACAGGTATATTTGCCGGTGTAAAAGAATTTTGACAGGCAAAAATGCCATTTGTAAAAGATGTTTGATAGACTTTTGGTGTTCTATATGGAATGATGTCCGTGAAAGGAAGAAACAGGAATTATGGAAATAGGGAAGAAACTAAAAAATGCACGGATAGAAGCCGGGCTTACCCAGGAGAAGGCTGCAGAGAAAATCGATGTTTCCCGCCAGACTATTTCCAATTGGGAAAATGAAAAATCGTATCCAGATATTATCAGTGTCATTGCACTTAGTGATCTATATTCCGTAAGTCTTGATGAACTGTTGAAAGGAGATCAGAAGATGGCAGAACATCTGGAAGAGAGTACAAATGTTGTAAAAAGCAACAAAAAACTGACTGGAGCAATTCTTTTAAATATTATACTGATGATACTGTTGATTGCGCTGAACATGCTGTTGCCGGAAGGAACCTATTATCTGGTAATTGTATTTTGTGTGGTAATCATGAGTTCATCGGCATTGCTTTATCAGATTATCAAACGGATTTAGGAGGCAGATTATTATGGGATGGAATCAAATAGCAGCAGTAGCAAGCGGAGCGATTGCGTTGGTAGGAGCAAGCTGCACCGCATGGCAGATTTATCAGATGACGGTATCAGATGCAAAAGCAAGAGGCTTAAAGCACCCGAAATTCTGGGGATTTTGGGCGATGAATGGAAATAATTCAAGTGGACTGATTCTTTATCTGATCGGTAGAAGAAAATATCCGGTCCAGAATATGAGCATCGAAGATCAGGAAAAGATTGAAACAAGAAAAAAGGCAGCAGGAGCTGCGCTTGTGTTTATGACACTTGGGGCGATTGGATTTGTGATCAATATCATGCGGATTTATATTTAATGAAGAATACGAATACGAAGAGCGGTATAGACGTTAAAAATCTATACCGCTTTTTCCAGTTCTTTTTGCATATCGATAACTTTTTCATAGATTGCATCAGCAAGTGCAGCGTGACCGGCTGCATCCAGATGCTCGCGATCTGTGGTGCTTGGAGATGCAAATGCGGAGGCATCCAGAAATGCTGCATGATGCAGAAGTGCCACTTTGTGATATTCTTCAGCAAGCTTTTTTGAAACTTCTACGGATTTTTCATCAAATTCCGGATCAAAGCCAGGATTGCCAACACCTTCACCCAGATGAATCGGTGAAATGACGAGGAGATTAAAAGGCTGGGAAGCGTTTTTTCGGGCTTTTTGGATGACTTGAGCCAATCCTTTGGCAATGGTTCCTGCGGACGCATTGTATCTTGTTTTGCAGTCGTTGGTTCCGAGCATAACGATAAGGAGATCGATAGGGTTATGCATTTCCATCGTGACACCGATCAGATCAAGTCCAAGGCGTCCCTCACGAAGATCATCCTGAAATACAGTGGTTCTTCCACAAAGACCTTCTTCGATCACACGGTGGTTAGCACCCAGCTTCTTCTGAAGCAGACAGGTCCATCGGGTGTCGGTGTCAAATCTGCCGGTTCCGTCCGGTTTGTAGCCATATGTGTTTGAGTCGCCAAAGCATAAGATGTTCATTCTGTGTCACTCCTTTATAAACCTACTAAATTGATATGTTATATATGATAAATGAGATTGTTGGAAAAGTCAAGAGGTAAAATCGTATTGGAAAGGTTTCGAAATTTACCTGGATTTTAATTTACATCTGTATAAAGCAAAGATATACTAATGGGTGGAGGATAAAAATTATGAAGAATAAAAGAGAAGTGTTGGTTAAACTTTTTCTATCTACATTATATCTAAGTGCATTTACATTTGGCGGCGGTTATGTGATCGTTACGCTGATGAAGAAAAAGTTTGTGGATGATTATCATTGGATTGAAGAAAATGAAATGCTGGATCTGGTGGCAATCGCGCAGTCAGCACCGGGACCGATTGCGGTAAATGGGGCAATCGTGGTTGGGTATAAGCTTGCCGGCCTTGCAGGAACACTGGTTGCAATTATTGGAACGATTATTCCACCGTTTGTGATCATTTCTTTGATCTCTGCTTTTTATCATGCATTTCGGGATAATTATCTGGTGAGTCAGATGCTGGAAGGGATGCAGGCAGGTGTCGGAGCTGTGATTGCCTCGGTCACTTATGAAATGGGATGTGGAATTATAAAAAAGAAAGATAATGTGGCAACGATTGTTATGATTGCAGCCTTTATAGCAGCCTGTGTATTGGGAATCAATGTGATTTATATTGTGATTGCAAGTGGAGCTTTTGGTGTAATCCGGACAATCTGGAACAGACGGAGGAAAAGAGTATGATCTATATACAATTATTTTTAAGCTTTTTTCAGATCAGCTTGTTCAGCTTTGGAGGTGGATATGCGGCACTTCCACTGATCCAGGGGCAGGTCGTAAATGTGCATCACTGGCTCAGCATGACGGAATTTACGGATCTGATCACCATTTCCCAGATGACTCCGGGACCGATTGCGATCAATGCAGCAACCTTTGTTGGGATGAAACTGACCGGAATGCCGGGAGCGGTTGTGGCTACACTTGGATATATCACACCATCTTGCATTATCGTGACGATCATTGCAAAATTGTACTTAAAATACCGGGAAATGGACATGCTGCAGGGAATACTTGGAGGGATCAGACCGGCGGTGGTCGCACTGATCGGATCGGCGGGAATTTCCATTTTGCAGACAGCATTCTGGGGAGTTTCCGGGAAAATGGTGATATCTGATACCAGTTGGTTGATGGTTGGAATATTTGTGGTATGTGTGATCTTGCTCAGGAAGGTGAAGATGAATCCAATCTGGGTGATGGTGCTGGCCGGGGTGATGAAAGTTGGCGTGGAGATGGTTTGGAAGATGTAAATCTGGTATGATTGTAGTGAAAGGTTGGGTGAACAGTGATGGAGATTATTTGTTTTCATAATCCAGATGAAGAAAATGGATATTTAGGAAATTGGTATTTATCAGAGTTTGAAGTGAATGGAATTAAATTTTCATCAATGGAACAATTCATGATGTATCGGAAAGCACTTTGTTTTCAGGATGTCGAGACAGCATATAAAATATTGGGTACAGATGATGTGGCAAAAATTAAAAAATTAGGACGGGAAGTTCGTGGATACAATGAAAATGTTTGGAATGGAGTAAGACAGATTATTGTTTACGAAGGACTTAAGGCAAAATTTTCTCAAAATGAAGAATTGAAAGAGAAACTGAGTGCTACAGAAGATGCGGTACTTGCAGAATGTGCGGTAAAAGATCAGATATGGGGAATTGGGTTATCCATGAAAGACGAGAACAGATTTGATCTGGATAAGTGGAAAGGTCAGAACTTACTTGGATATGCTTTGATGATGGTGAGAGAACAATTTAGTTATGGAGGAAGATGAAAATGAAGAGTGTTTTAACGGACTTTTCTTACCCAAATCATTGCGGGTTAGTCAAAGATATGGTATATTTAAAGTATATTTTTGTCAAAATGTACAAAAATAAGAACAAATTAAAGTAGGGAGTGGTCAAGATGTATCAGGAAGAGTACAAACGTTGGCTGGAAGCAGATATGGAAGATGCCGATCTGAGTCCGGAATTAGCGAGAATTGAAGGAAATGACGAAGAGATAAAAGATCGTTTCGCTGTAGCTCTGAAGTTTGGAACAGCCGGACTTCGTGGAGTTCTCGGAGCAGGAACGAATCGTATGAATATTTATGTAGTACGTCAGGCAACACAGGGACTGGCGAACTGGGTTAAGACACAGGGTGGCACACAGACTGTAGCGATCAGCTACGACAGCCGTCTGAAGAGTGATGTATTTGCAAAGACAGCAGCAGGTGTTCTGGCAGCAAACGGAATCAATGTCAGAATTTATGACGCGCTGATGCCGGTACCGGCACTTTCATTTGCGACACGTTATTATAACTGTAATGCAGGAGTTATGGTAACTGCATCCCACAACCCGGCAAAATACAATGGTTACAAAGCATATGGACCGGATGGATGCCAGATGACAGATGATGCAGCAGCAATCGTATATGCTGAGATCCAGAAGACAGATGTCCTCACAGGTGCAAAATACATATCCTTCGCAGAAGGTGTAGAAAAAGGACTGATCCGCTTTGTAGGAGATGACTGCAAGAAGGCGCTTTATGAAGCAATCGAATCACGTCAGGTAAGACCGGGACTTTGCAAGACAGCAGGACTGAAGCTGGTATACAGCCCGCTCAATGGTTCAGGACTTGTTCCGGTAACACAGGTATTAAAAGACATCGGAATCACAGATATCACAATCGTTCAGGAACAGGAATATCCGAACGGATACTTCACGACCTGCAGTTATCCGAACCCGGAAATTTTTGCAGCTCTGGAGCTTGGACTTAACCTTGCAAAAGAGACAGATGCAGATCTGATGCTTGCAACAGACCCGGATGCAGACCGTGTAGGTATTGCAATGAAGTGTCCGGATGGTTCTTACGAACTGGTAAGTGGTAACGAAGTCGGTGTTCTGCTTCTCGATTACATCTGCGCAGGACGTATTGAAAAAGGAACCATGCCTGAGAAAGCAGTTGCTGTAAAATCAATCGTATCTACTCCGCTTGCAGATGCAGTTGCAGAGCATTACGGTGTGGAACTCAGAAGCGTACTTACCGGATTCAAGTGGATCGGTGACCAGATCGCACAGCTTGAAGAGGCCGGAGAAGTAGATCGTTTCATCTTCGGATTTGAAGAGAGCTACGGATACCTTGCAGGACCGTATGTACGTGATAAAGATGCTGTTATCGGATCTATGCTGATCTGTGAAATGGCAGCTTACTACAGAAGCATCGGAAGCTCACTGAAGCAGAGACTGGAAGAAATCTACGCGCAGTACGGACGTTATCTGAACAAAGTAGACAGCTTTGAATTCCCGGGACTTAGCGGAATGGACAAGATGGCAAGTATCATGGAAAACCTTCGTAAGAATCCGCTCACAGAAGTAGCCGGCATCAAGGTTGCATCTGTTACAGATTACACCAAACCGGAAGAAACCGGACTTCCTTCTGCGAATGTACTGATCTACAAACTGGAAGATGGCGAGACTGTTATTGTTCGTCCTTCAGGAACAGAGCCGAAGATCAAGATCTACTACACAACACTTGGAAAAGATCTGGAAGAAGCACAGGCAAAGAAAGACAAATTCGCAGAAGCATTAAAGCCGATCATGGCGTAGCAGTCAAAAGCTGATTTTGGAGAATGAGTCTGATCTGAATTTGGAGAGAATCAGGCTTGACAGAAAAGAACCTGACCGATATAATAATTTTTATCGATAAGGGAGTAGTTGGCGCGATGACGTAGCTTTGTCAACATACTGACAGCAATGGCTGTCTGGCATAGCTTTAAATAATGAGACTTATTCGTAGTATTTTATGCTACGAATAAGTCTTTTTTTGTGCATACGATGAGCCAAGTGCAGATTTGTGCTTGCACAAGTATCTGCATTTGGCGAATGTACATCATCAAGCGCGTAAGCGAGATGGTGTACAAAGTATACAAATCGAGTAGGAGTCAGCCTGCTCGATTATATACGATGAGCCAAGTGCAGGCAAAGCATTGCCGCAGACAATTATTTTCACATTGGATAAGATGATTAGCTTTAAAAAGGAGAAAAATTATGGGTTTAATTGAATTGTTTTTGATTGCAGTAGGGCTGTCCATGGATGCATTTGCAGTTTCTGTCTGTAAAGGACTTGCTATGCCGAAGTGCACTTTCAAAAAGGCGGCTATTGTTGGCTTATGGTTTGGCGGATTTCAGGCATTGATGCCGGCAATTGGTTATATTTTAGGAGCGCAGTTCCAGGAAGCCATTGCTTCTATAGATCACTGGATCGCATTTGTATTACTTGCGCTGATTGGTGGAAATATGGTTCACGAAGCATTGGACAATGACGAAGAGGAAGCCGATGCAAGCCTGGATGTGAAGACCATGTTCCTTCTCGCAGTAGCAACCAGCATTGATGCACTCGCTATAGGAATTACCTTTGCATTTCTTAAGGTAAGTATTATTCCGGCGGTCTGTTTTATCGGAATCGTGACCTTCATCATTTCCTTTGCCGGAGTAAAGATTGGTAACGTCTTTGGAGCCCGATATAAGAACAAAGCCGAAATTGTCGGTGGGGTCATCCTTATTCTGCTTGGTCTGAAGATTTTGTTAGATCATCTTGGCTTTTTAGGATAAAAATAAATACGAAACTACGATCCTGTTGTTCTTCTTTCACATAAAGAACACAATTATCTGCTATTCTGGTGTATAATTAGAAATAAAGTGATAAAAGGAGCCCGTGAGAGTTATGGATAAACTGAAAATTCTTGTAGTAGATGATGAAAGCCGTATGCGCAAATTGGTGCGCGATTTCCTGGAAAGAGAAGGATATGCGGTACTCGAAGCCGGAGACGGTATGGAAGCAATGGACATTTTTTATGAGGAAAAAGATATTGCACTGATCATCCTGGATGTCATGATGCCGCATATGGATGGCTGGCAGACCTGCCGTGAGATCCGTAAAGAATCAAAGGTTCCGATCATTATGCTGACCGCAAGAAGTGAAGAGAGGGACGAGCTTCAGGGGTTTGAACTCGGTGTGGATGAGTACATTTCCAAACCGTTCAGCCCGAAGATCCTGGTTGCAAGAGTTACTGCGATTCTGCGCAGAACCAATGCGCTTGCTTCGGATGATCTGCTTCATGCGGACGGGATCGAGATTGATAAAGCAGCACATATGGTGAAGATCGATGGAAAACCGATCGAACTCAGTTACAAAGAGTTTGAACTTCTGACATATTTTGTGGAGAATCAGGGGATCGCTTTATCGAGAGAGAAGATTCTTAACAATGTATGGAATTACGATTATTTCGGGGATGCCAGAACCATTGATACCCATGTAAAGAAGCTGAGAAGTAAACTTGGTGATAAAGGAGATTATATCAAGACTATCTGGGGGATGGGGTATAAATTCGAGGTACAGTCATGAAATATTCAATAAAAAGACAGATGATGACTGTTTTTGTAGGTCTGATTCTGTTTATGATCGTTGTATTTATGATCGTCAACGGAAGCTTTCTGGAGAAATATTATATTTCCAATAAGAAATCAGAATTTATAAAGGCCTATACAATGGTGCAGGAAGGTGTGGAGAACGGGACAATCGATTCTGAGACACCGGAAAAAGACCTGGGAAGATTTACAGAGAAAAATAATATTTCCATTGCAGTCATCGATTCAGAATACAATGTGGTTTATACTAATGTAAGAGAAAAACAGATGATGGTCGTACAGCTTTTCGGATATCTGTACGATAAGAATCATCAGGAGGTTCTGGAAAAAACGGACAGTTATGATATCTGCAAGTCGGTTGATCCGCAAAATAATACAGAGTACCTGACCATGTGGGGAAACTTTGACAATGGTGATATCTTTATCATGCGAAGCCCGCTGGAGAGTATTCGTTCGGCAGTCATGATTTTTAACAGATTTATCGGAGTTGTCGGCGGATGTGTGATTCTTGTGAGTGTATTGCTTGCGTGGTATTTCTCAAAAAGGATCACGGAGCCGATCATGGAGCTCGCAACACTTTCACAGAAGATGGCCGATCTGGATTTTGAGGCAAAATATACTAGCGGTGGAAGCAACGAAATCGGTGTACTGGGGGAGAACTTTAACCGGATGTCAGAAAGACTTGAGCAGACGATTTCCAATCTGAAAGAAGCCAACTATAAATTGCAGAAAGACATTGAGCAGAAAGAAAAACGAGAAAATATGCGAAGCGAATTCCTGGGGAATGTTTCCCATGAACTGAAGACGCCGATTGCCCTGATCCAGGGATATGCAGAAGGCCTGAAAGAAGGAGTCAATGATGATCCGGAGAGCCGGGAATTCTACTGTGAAGTCATTATGGACGAGGCAGGAAAGATGAACCGGATGGTGAAGAATCTACTTGCCCTGAACCAGCTGGAATTTGGTGAGGATGATGTACAGTTTGATCGGTTCGATATTACTTCATTGATTTCGGGTGTCCTGCAGAGTCTGGATATTCTGATTGAGCAGAAAGAAGCACAAGTGATTTTCCGCCACAAGAACCCTGTTTATGTCTGGGCAGATGAGTTTAAGGTTGAGCAGGTTGTCCGGAACTATGTCAACAATGCACTGAACCATGTCGATGGTGAGAAGGTGATCGAGATCAAGATCACCCAGGAAAATGATATGGCAAAAATTACCGTATTCAATACCGGAACGCCGATTCCGGAGGAAGATCTGCCACATATCTGGGAGAAATTCTATAAGGTCGATAAGGCAAGGACCAGAGAATACGGTGGAAATGGTATCGGGCTTTCCATTGTGAAGGCGATCATGGACTCCTTTGGAAAAGGATACGGTGCGATCAATCATACCAATGGTGTTGAGTTCTGGTTTGAACTGGACATGAAATAAACGCGAATCTTGCAATTCGCACTGTAACGTGGTACATTATAAAAGAGCTTATTACTGATTGACACAGGGAAGAAGATTGTGACATGAGCGGAAAAAGTTCTTTTGAATAACTACAAGAATATAAAAATCGTGAGGATATGCGGATGATAGCGATTATTGATTATGATGCAGGAAACATTAAAAGTGTAGAAAAAGCGTTAAAATATCTTGGTGAGGATGCGGTTATCACAAGAGACAGAGAAGAGATACTTTCTGCCGATAAAGTGATCCTTCCGGGAGTCGGTGCATTTGGCGATGCCATGTACAATCTGAAAAAATATGGATTGGATGAAGTGCTTCGTGAAGTAGCAAAGAGACAAATCCCGCTTCTTGGAATCTGTCTTGGGCTTCAGCTTTTGTTTGAAAGAAGTGACGAGACGCCAGGTGTGGAGGGGCTTGGTATTCTAAAAGGAGAGATTCTTAGAATTCCGGACTGTCCGGGACTTAAGATCCCGCATATGGGATGGAACTCTCTGAAGCTTCAGAATGACGGCAGATTGTTTAAAGATTTACCTGAAGAGCCGTATGTATATTTTGTTCATTCCTACTATTTGAAAGCAACAGATGAAAGTATTGTAAAAGCGACAACCGAGTACAGCACGCACATTCATGCTTCGGTTGAACAGGGAAATGTATTTGCCTGCCAGTTCCATCCGGAAAAGAGCAGTGATACAGGACTTCAGATACTGAAAAATTTTGTAGAATTGTAGGAGGGCAGACAGTGTTTACAAAGAGAATTATCCCGTGTCTTGATGTGAAGAACGGACGGGTTGTAAAAGGTGTGAATTTTGTGGATCTCAAAGATGCAGGAGATCCGGTTGAGATTGCGAAGGCTTATGATAAGGCAGGTGCGGATGAACTGGTATTTCTGGATATCACGGCATCTTCGGACGACAGAAGCACGGTGGTTGACATGGTGCGTAAAGTTGCTGAGTGTGTGTTTATTCCATTTACGGTAGGTGGTGGAATCCGGACCGTTGACGATTTTAAGGCATTGCTCCGGGAAGGTGCAGACAAGATTTCCATCAATTCTTCTGCAATCAACCGACCGGAACTGATCCGGGAAGCAGCGGAGAAGTTTGGAAGCCAGTGCGTGGTTGTCGCGATTGATGCGAAAAGAAGAGAAGACGGCAGTGGGTGGAATATCTATAAAAATGGCGGACGCATTGATATGGGGATTGATGCAGTTGAGTGGGCGAAAAAAGTAGAAGCACTTGGCGCAGGAGAGATTCTTTTGACCAGTATGGACTGTGACGGCACGAAGGCCGGATACGATCTGGAGCTGACAAGGACGATTGCGGAAAATGTATCAATTCCAGTAATCGCATCTGGAGGAGCAGGTAATCTGGAGCATTTCTACGAAGCACTCGGTGAAGAGGGGAAGGCAGACGCGGCACTTGCGGCATCCCTGTTCCACTATAAAGAGCTGGAGATCAGAGAAGTAAAAGAATATTTGAGAGAAAAAGGCGTATCGGTACGTCTGTAGAGAAAAGGTGGGGAATATGGCAGCAATTAACAATGACTGGCTGGATGCACTGAAAGGTGAATTTTCCAAGCCATACTATAAGAAACTATTTGAGACAGTGAATCAGGAATACCGGACACACCGGATATATCCTCCGGCAGATGACATTTTCAATGCATTTCATCTGACACCGCTTAAGGATGTCAAGGTTGTGATCCTTGGTCAGGATCCATATCATGGAGATGGACAGGCAGAGGGGTTAAGCTTTTCTGTGAAACCAGGGGTTGATATTCCACCGTCACTGGTGAATATTTATCAGGAACTGCATGATGATCTGGGATGTACGATCCCAAGCCACGGCAATCTGGTGAAATGGGCGAAGCAGGGAGTACTTCTTCTCAACACGGTTCTTACGGTAAGAGCGCATCAGGCTAATTCACATCGTGGAATTGGCTGGGAAGAATTTACAGATGCAGCAATCCGTGTACTCAATACCCAGGACAGGCCGATCGTATTTATCCTGTGGGGAAGACCGGCACAGATGAAAAAGAGAATGCTGACCAATCCGAACCATCTGATCCTGGAAGCACCACATCCGAGTCCACTTTCTGCGTATCGTGGATTTTTCGGAAGCAAACCGTTCAGCCAGACCAACAAATTCCTTGAGGCGCATGGTGTAGAGCCGATCGACTGGCAGATTGATGAACTGTAAAGAATAAAAAATAGAGATTTCGGGCAGACTGTGAAGATTTATTTGCAGTCTGTTTTTCCTTTTTTATTTCATAGGAACTTCCTATGAAACAAAAGGCACTACGTGTCGGAGATGCACATTCTTTTTGTTACTGTTCACAGTACAATGTCATGATGCCAGGGTCAAAAGCCC